>NZ_JAGKRH010000061.1:0-28513 GCF_017939245.1 Aeromonas sp. PrichA-15
TAAGAAGTTGCTTGAGGTACTGGGTTGCATTGATAATAGTCATGGCTTCGGGCGTGTCGGTTTTTTTTTGCGATTAAATCAGATCACAAACGAAGCCTTTTTTCTATCTATTTCAATTGGTTGTAGCTAAAGATCCTGTACATGACTGGAACCAGCACTAAGATGGCGTTGCCTGATTGTATTCAGAAAAAATCATATCTAGAGCATCATGGTCTTGGTGCCGCACTGTTGGATGCGGTCAAAAAAATCCAGAAATAGCAATAAAAACAACAAGGTGATATACATCTGGCGAGCTGTGAGATAGCGATGAGACATCAGGCTTGGAGCTAGCTACACTGTCGAGCCAGGTTTATGAATGACACCATGGTTGGCTGAACAGCTAAGGGGGGCAAGGTGAATCTGAACGAACTCTACCTCGCTAAACAGTACATCAAGCACCACGGATTTGATGTGGCTCGCTCAGCGACCCATCCTAATTGCCCGAGTGTGGTTGAATTCTGTAATGGATTAACGGCGTTGGCAGATTAGATCGATTCCGGATCTGGTCGGTCGCCTGGTTCAATCCATGGATTGTATTAGTGCAGTGAGCAAGGATTGCTTTGATGAATATCGAATTGATCGATGGATTGGGATTGGATGCCAATGGCTGCCTGACCAACGCTAATGGTGACGCAGTTCATCTGCGCCAGGGTGATCTGGATGGCGCATGTGGCCCCTACTGCGTGGTGATGGCTCTGCTGGCACTGAATGTGCTGGACTCGTGCACGCTACCCACCATGAATCGACTCGACTATCGCACCCGGATCGGTCGATTGTTTCGTGAAATCGAACGCTTGCATGACCCCATGGTGAGCCAAGGCACCACCATCGAGCAGCTCGAGGCGATGTTTGCTATTTATCCCAATCTGGCTACCCGTACCTATGCCGACTCTCCGTCTGCAGTTTTGTCTCAATTAAGCCAAGCCCTGGCTGATCAGCACCCTGTTATCGTCGATGTGACTTCCCGCAAGAACGATGGCCTGCGGCATTGGACCCTAGCGATAGGGCTGTGTGATGAGTTCATCTATCTGCTCGATCCGGCATATGAACTACCGGTTGCCAGTTGCTGGAACGCAGTTTTGAGCCGTCGGCCTCAGTCGAACCGCTACGGCTATCGATATATTAACCCCTGGATCAATCATGACGTTGAGGTCAACGTCATGCTGGAAGTCTTTCCCAGGTAAAGCTTTATCCTCAGGAGTCAGAATGAAACCTGTTATTCCCATCCATATCGGTGTTTCTGGACACAGGGACATACCTACTGAGGATCTGCCTCAGCTCCAGTCAACGCTCTATGAGCGTTTCAGCAGGCTCAAAGCGCTGCATCCCAATAGCACCATCAAGTTGCTTAGTGGGTTAGCCGAAGGGGCGGACCGAGTCGCCGCCTATGCCGCATTGGAGGCCGGGCTGGAACTGGTTGCCGTACTGCCGTTGCCCGTTGCGAGCTATCTGGAGGATTTTGTTTCTGAGGAGTCCAAAGCAGAGTTTCAACAGTTGTTGGCTCAGGCAACCGTGCTTCAGGCCAATCAGCAACCACCTTCTGTCCGTGATGATGGCTATGTCGAACTGGCCCGGTTTCTGGTGCGCCATTGCCAGCTGATTGTTGCCCTGTGGGACGGTGTCAATGAGCAGCCGACACCGGATGGCTCTATGGCCATATTACCGGGCGGTACGGCCGATGTTGTACGCATGAGTGAGCAGGGGATTAAGGTCAACGATGATGTATTGTTAACCGCTCCGGAGAAGACACCGGTAGAACATCTCTGGACACGACGACTAAAGCACACACAACTTGAAAATCCAATTGTGACACTGAAGTCGGTAGCAAGCTGGGCGAGCACGCGCAGTCAACCGACAGATCCGTACCCTGTGATGCAGGAGATGGATGATTTCAATCGTCATGCTGCCACTGAGCTTACAGAGCAACAGCTCGCGCAGAGCAAAGAGTGGTTACTATCCGGCTCTGCCCCTGAACCGTTGAAGCAAAATTGCTCCCACCTTCTGGATGTATATGCTGCGGCCGATGCGTTGGCGATCAAACGACAAAAGCAACGTGAATCATCAATTCGCTGGATTACTCTGGTGGCCCTGATTTCTATTTTTTGTCAGCAGGTTTACTCCGGCCCCGATATGCGTTGGCTCTGGCTGGCGGGTCATATCGCATTGGCCATGGCTGCTTGGGGTGCATTCCGTTTCTTCTTTAAGGGAAAGATGCCACGCGAAGAGCAATTTATTGAGTGGCGTGTATTGGCTGAAGGGTTACGGGTGCAATTTTTCTGGGGGGCCGCAGGTCTAAAACATGTGGCATCTGATTATTACCGTACCAATCGATTGGGGGATGTGGATTGGATTTCTCAGTCGATTCGAAATTTGGTGATGGTAACCGAGCCATCGCCACAATCCGATGTGTTTTGGGTCAAGCAGGCATGGGTTGCAGATCAGGCTAAATATTTCGATAAGGCAAAAAATAGAGATCTGGCAAAAATTAACCAATGGAATAATGCGGTATTGGTGACGTTCGGTTGTGCCATTGTGATGACATTTGTCACCTTGCTGGCCGATTTGCTGGGGTTGGATGGTCTGTCGCTGAATATCATGGTGTTGATCTCCGGTATGTCTTTTGTCGTCTCGGCCTTGGCTAAAGCCTTTATGAGCCAGATGGGATTTGAGGAAAACGTATCACGCTATGAGCGCGCAGCCGCAATATTCAAGTATGCAGAACAACAAATTTCGCGAGCGATCGCACAAGGTAATGATTCCATGGCCCAAGAGCTATTAAAGACTTTAGGCTGGGAAGCTCTATATGAAAATGCGGCTTGGTTGCAGATGAATAGAACCAATCAGTTTGAAGTGAATATTGCATAAGGAATGTGCCATGGCTAAAAACAACAATATGCTGGATGTATTCATTAGCTATCGCCGAGAAGGTGGAGCCACTGTCGCTAGATTGCTCTATGAGGTACTAAAATCTAGAGAAATTAGTGCGTTTATGGATGCTGAAACATTATCTCGTGGTGATTATGAAAAAAGCATTCAGTCAAATATAAAAAACTCAAAAAACTTCTTATTGATCCTGGCGCCAGGTACATTAGATTCTGAATGGGTGCAAACGGAAGTAAAGTTTGCCTTGCAGTATAAAAAGAATATTATCCCGGTTTTCGTGAATGGCGTTGATCGCTTTCCTGACGTTATACCTAATGGGTTGGGAGCTATCAAGAGTCTTAATGCAATTGCGTTCAATCATGAAAATTTTGAAAACAATATGAACAAGCTGATGTCATGGTTAGAAACAAAGCATAATCTCTTATTGAAAGCGTATCTTGATTTTTCTTATGAAAAAGGTGAGGGCAAGTTAATCCAATCTCTGATGGATTCATTAAGTAATATTTTACCTCAGCCTGTATTAATAGATTTATTAAAGGAGCATTTAAAGCTGTCGTGGACGGATTCTGACTCCACTAACGCCACGCCAGGAAATCTTCTCAAGGATCTTGATACTTGGACTCTTAAAAATATGACCAAATATCTTGGTGTTGAGCACAAAGGCATTCGCGAAAATACAATCAACAATATTGACTTATGGCTTAGAGGTATGGATGTGCCTCTAATTAAAGAAGACAAAGATGAAGAGTTTGAGCGTTACTATAGAGTGCAGCATTACCTTGAACAGAAGTTTAAGTCAAGAGATAACCTGTTTATGCTAAAGGCACTATGTGAAACAAACATTCCATTTTTCAAACCGAAATCATGGAAGTCTAGCGCTGATATTCTTTTTTCACTTGTTGATGAACCGTTTGTTTGTAATTTGGGTGTGCTTTTTAAAACTCTTGAGCTGTCAGAGGGTGATATTAAGGAACTATGTGATTGTTTGATTGGTGACTCTGTTGGTAGAAGAACAGCTTTGATAGAAAAAATGGAAAAGTGGGTGAATTACCAAGATGAGTGATCAAATACTCGTTCAGGCTAAACAGGCTATGACGAACCTGGTGTCTTTGTGTTGCAGAGATACTATGGTTCGGCCTCTCGACAATGAGCCTCCCGTCTCTCCATCGTTATTGACCATGCTAGTGGCCTGGATGGTGCCTGCTCTGGATTATATGATGACCGGCCCAAACCGAATCAAGCTGGCGGATAAGAAGTTTATCAGCCAGGTCACGGGCCTGAATCTGACCATTGAGTTGATCGATCGCTTGTCCAAACCGGATGCCCATTCTTCTGGTTTCGAACCTGCGATTCCGCCAGCCTTTATTCTGCTGGCGGAGCGCATAGAGGCCGGAGCCGGTCAACAGATGTACCCGTATTTGGATATTTTGTTCAATACAGCCTGCGCATGGGATGGAGACCGTTCGTTGGCTGATATCCAACGAATCGAGTCATTACTGAGGCCTATTCGTGTTGCATTAGGAATGGGGTGTCCAGCTGAGATCATAGATGGAAGTCATTTATCAGGCATTGCCGATGAGTCACCAAATCTTGATTCACATGAAGATACAGAGCGCGAAGAGGACATACCGGCAAAGCTGGTATTAGCCGATGATATCTCAGATCCTCAGGGGAAACTCGATGAGTTAATCGGTTTGGCCGAAGTAAAGGCGGAAGTCCGTAATCTGACCAATCTGGCTCGCTATTTGATGCATAGAAAAGCTGCTGGCTTACCGACGCCTCCGTTCTCATTACATCTGTCATTTGTCGGTAACCCTGGAACCGGCAAAACGACGGTAGCTCGACTGATTGGAGCTATTTATAAAGAGATCGGTTTATTGCGTACAGGGCATGTGGTTGAAGTCGATCGGGCAGGTCTTGTTGCCCGTTTTCTTGGTCAGACGGCCTCACAGGTTCATGCTGTATTTGAGAAGGCACTGGGCGGGGTATTATTCATTGATGAAGCCTATGCCTTGGTTCGCTCAGATGATGGTGATGATAACTATGGACAAGAGGCGGTTGATACTCTATTAAAGCTAATGGAAGATCATAGAGACGACATCGTGGTGATCGTCGCTGGATATCCTGAGGAAATGCATACATTTATCGAGAGTAATCCTGGCTTGCGCTCTCGTTTTTCTCGCGAGTTGCTGTTCGCGGATTATTCGGCTCGCGACCTGACCCAAGTTTTTTATAAAATGTGCCAAGACAATAAATTGATTGTTGATAAAGCCGTGCTGTTGAAAGTCTTTGCCTGTATGAAACAGATCATCAGTGCTGCAGAGACTAATTTTGGTAATGCTAGAGTGGTTCGTCAGCTATTTGAGCGAAGCATGCAGCAACAAGCAAATCGCTTATCGAAGGTAGATAAACCATCGCTAAAGCAGCTTTCTGTTTTGATGGCTGAGGATGTCGTTTATGAGTGATGAGTTGTTCCAACGCTCGATTAAAATAACAACCAGTCTGATCGAACAGATCGGGGAGCAAACATTACAGTCCGCATGCGCTAAGTTATCGGCCCAATGCGGTGGAGATACTTCAAAAGTTACTCAGCCAGCGAGGCCAGAACGTGATTTAGATACATCCATGCAATCAGATGATATGGATGATGCTCATGCGGGTGTGCAAGCTATCTACGATGTGAATTATGCATTGGATATGGCGTGGAGTATTGCACTTGAATTGTCATTTTTTGCCGCGGTTGTTTTTTATGTCGTTGGGATACAGATAAAAGAGCATTTCCCTACATTGGGTCTTGAATTGCTGGCTATTCCTTCGCTTTTTGTTTTAGTTGTATTCATCATTTCTTTCATCCGGGTTTGGCGAGTGCACCAGCCAGCCGTTATATTCGAATTTGGAAAGTCAGGTCGCGTTAGCTTCTGTGCGCAAGATATGGAGAACTCAGTATTTGATTACTTGTTTTTCAGAAAATTTCGCAATTCATGGCAACGAAAAGCAGTTTCTATCTCAGATATCTATCGCGTCGATAATGAGATGTTTCAGGTTGGGGCTAAACGCAAGATTAAATATTTTTCGATTAATGTTAGTGGTAAATTTGGCTCGCAGAAGATTGTGTTCAGCAATAAGCAGAAGCGCGATGAATGCCGTGCTCTGTTCTCGGTGGCGATTAAAAAGTATGCCAAAGATGCGCGAATGGATAGCAACCTGAGCGTCGGTTCATCAGGGGACAGTGGGTATTGACCCTGAATTAATCAGAAGCCTTCTTTGGTGTGTTCATTCGCTACAAATTTATGCGTTTTCTCAGGTACAATCGGACTGTTTTCTGTGTGCATTACGCGTTTCCCAGCTCGTTTTTTAGGATGTACGGATGGATATCACCCAGCTCAATACCGGGCTTACCAAAAAGTTTGAACAGAGCCGAATCGTCTTTTGGCATGATCCGGAGCAGAGCTTCACGGCTCAACTGGCTGACTTGAGTGTTGCTCGTGATGACAAACCGGTATGCATCATCAATATGGAGCACGAGTCGCAACTCGAGATCCGCCGCCGCATCGAGTTGTTGGAGCCGGACACTGCATTCTTACTCTACTGGCCCAGTGAAGAGCCGTTGGCGGCGCGGGATTGGCTGCTGGATATGCGGCGGTACAGTGGTGTCTTCTATGCCGATGCCGCATCCATACTCCTGAACGAGCTGGGGCTCACCAATATGGCGTTGCGTGAGCATCTGGCTAAACGCAAAAGCTTTTTTGCAAGCCGGGAGCGAACCTCGGCACTGAAGAAAAAGCTCGATAGCCGCAGCGGTGTCGAGGATCCTCTTTCGCTGGATTTCAAAATGATCTGCGTGGCGCTGGCTTGCAACGCAGATTATCAGTCACTGATGATGGAGCTCGGTGCCCGGCTGTTATCCGAGGATGAAAGCGAGCATGCGCTCAATACCCTGGATAAGTACGAGCTGCAGCCGAGCTTCTGGATCTTGATGTCACAGCATTTCGGCTATCAGGTGGAAAGCCCCAATCTTCCGTCGTTCCGGGATCTGTATCGCCGGATCCTGGTCAGTGAGTGCTACGAGATGCTGGAGGGAAATAAACCCCAGTGGATGCAGGGTGTGTTATTGGGCACCTCGACAGGGCGAGCCAATGCGATGACCTTGTTGGGGCAGTGGCGGGACTCTTCGCGGCACAATGCCAACTATGCAACGTTAGCGGATGAGATAGCACGGCAGCTTGAGCTGGCACCCCGTCTTGAGCCATTTGCCGCGGTGGCGCTGCAGAACGTCTTTACCTTCGAACAGGTTGAGCAGAGCTTGATCCGTGGCTTAGCCAACGATGTGCTGGAGGGCGATGTGAAGATGAATCCGGCTGAGTGGGCGGCGCTTGTATCACGCCGTCGCCAGGGTTACTGGTGTCAGAAGGTCAGCAAGTACGATGCGCTCTACATGGCGTTGACGCAGGCCTATGAGTTGTTTGAGATGCGCAGGGCTTTCCCGGATGGATTTCACTATCACTCTGCAAAAGCCATGTATCAGGCCTATGAAACCGAGTTGTTCCAGTTTGACCGTTGTTATCGCCTGTTCAATGAGGCCCTGGAGCAGTTGCAGGGAATGGCGGTGGATCTGCTGGCCGCGCTGTCAACTCGTATTGAAGAGCTCTATGTGCACTGGTATCTCTATCAACTCGGGCTTGCCTGGGATGGATTGCTGGGTAAGGAGCAGAGACTGGCAGACTGGCAACTCGGCGTTCCTAAACAGTCGCGCTTCTACGACTCGGTGATCCGTGCCCGTTTTATGCAGGCTGGCGTCAAACGCCAGTTTGTGATCATCAGCGATGCTCTGCGTTATGAGATAGCGCATGAGTTGCAGACAGAGATCAATCAGGCCAAACGCTTCTCGGCCCAGCTGACGAGTCAATTATCGGTGTTGCCCAGTTATACCCAACTGGGGATGGCGGCTCTGTTGCCCCACGATCAGATTGATTTCTCGGCCAATGGCAGCACTGTACTGGTTGATGGCATGAGTAGTGCCGGTCTTGATAACCGAAGTGCGATCCTGGCAAAGGTGGGGGGGCTGGCAATTTCGGCCAAGCAGCTATTGTCTTGGACGCGACCTGAGGCTAACCAGGCGGTGGGCGAGGCTCGCGTCATTTATATCTATCACGACGTGATCGATGCCATCGGTGATAAGGCGGCGACCGAATTACAGACCTTTAAGGCGGCACGGCAAGCCATCAGCGAACTGAACAGTTTAGTGGCCAAGGTGATCAATGGCTTTGGTGCCACTCGCGTGGTGATTACTGCAGACCATGGTTTCCTCTCGCAAATCAGCTCTCCAGAAGATGGAGTGAAGTCATCTTTGCTGGTTGAGCCACCGGGAACCTTAGAGGCCAAAAAGCGGTATCTGCTGGGCCGTAACTTGCCCGACAATGAGAATGTCTGGCATGGCCAGGTTCGGGATATGGTGAAGGGGGACTCTGGGATGGAGTTCTGGTTACCCAGAGGTGTGAGTCGCTTCCATTTTGTTGGTGGTGCCCGTTTCGTTCATGGTGGCGCCATGCTTCAGGAGATCTGCGTTCCCGTGCTGGAAGTTCAGGAGCTACGAGGCAAGAAGCAACAGCAGAATGAGAAAGTTAAAGTCGGTGTTGTGCCTGCCCAATCGGCGATCAAGCTGGTCAATGCCATCGACAAGATCCGTTTCTTGCAGACCGACGCAGTCGGTGAACGCCATAAGGCGCGGGCATTGCGGATCTTTGTGGCAGATAAAGATGGGGTGACAGTTTCAGCGGTAGAAAAATTACTGCTGGACTCTGCCGCTGCGAGTCTGGATCAACGGCAGCAGGATGTTGTTATCAAGCTGACTGGCCAGCAATTTAAGCGTACCGAGCAATACCAGCTGGTGCTCCTTGATGATGAAGAGGGTCTTGAGCTGGCTCGGTATCCGATCACCATTGATTTAATGTTCCAGGACGATTTTGGTTTTTGATCAGCATTGCTGAATGATAAGAGGTGCGGCTAGATGTCGATTGAAGGTATGGAACCACAAGAGGGCGAGTACTTGGCCAAAGAGCCAGGTGATTCTGCGGCTATGTCTGTGACTCATATCACCAACAATGTTGTCGTGCAGAATATGAGCGTGCAATGGCAGCCAGAGCCTGTGGCGACAGCGATGCCTGATCCAGTTGAGCAGTCAGGCGTTCTGGCTCTCGAGGATGAACTGAGCCAGTTGGCTGGGCAGGATTTGGATTCGCTCCTTAATCGTCACTTCAAAGGCAAAGTGGTTCGTAAAGACCTGACCAAACAGCTTAAAGAGGGGGCGAATGTCCCCGTCTATGTTCTGGAATATTTGCTGGGGATGTATTGCGCCTCGGATGATGATGATGTCGTCCGCCAGGGGCTGGAAAACGTCAAAAAAATACTGGCCGAGAACTATGTTCGTCCTGACGAGGCAGAAAAGGTCAAATCACTGATCCGGGAGCGGGGTAGCTTCAAGGTCATTGATAAGGTTGGCGTTAAGCTCAACCAGAAAAAGGATATCTACGAGGCCCAGCTTTCCAATCTGGGGATCAAAGATGCCGTCATCCCGTCCAATATCGTCAAGCAAAACGAGAAACTGCTGACCGGCGGGATCTGGTGCATCGTCACGCTCAATTACTTCTATGAAGAGGGGCAGAAAATATCACCTTTCTCAGTGGCCAATCTTAAGCCTATCCAGATGCCCTCGATGGATATGGATGAGCTATTTGCCGCGCGTGGCCACTTCAATACGGATCAGTGGCTGGATGTGCTGGTGCGCTCCATCGGGATGGAGCCCACTAATTTGAAGCAACGGGTTAAATGGCATCTGCTGACCCGGATGATTCCGTTCGTTGAGAACAACTACAACGTCTGTGAGCTGGGCCCTCGGGGAACGGGTAAGAGCCATGTCTACAAGGAGTGCTCTCCGAACTCGTTGCTGGTCTCGGGTGGGCAAACCACAGTGGCGAACCTGTTTTACAACATGAGCTCGCGTCAGGTTGGTCTGGTCGGCATGTGGGATGTGGTGGCCTTTGATGAGGTCGCAGGCATCACCTTCAAGGATAAGGACGGGGTCCAAATCATGAAGGATTACATGGCGTCAGGATCCTTCTCGCGTGGTCGTGACTCCATCGAAGCGAAAGCCTCTATGGTCTTTGTCGGCAACATCAATCAGAGCGTTGAGACACTGGTGAAAACCAGCCATCTGCTGGCGCCGTTTCCAGAGGCCATGATTGATACCGCGTTCTTTGACCGCTTTCATGCCTATATCCCGGGTTGGGATATTCCCAAGATGCGGCCGGAGTTTTTTACCAACAGCTATGGATTAATCACAGACTATCTCGCCGAGTACATGCGCGAGATGCGTAAGCGCAGTTTCTCTGATGCCATTGATCGCTTCTTTAAGTTAGGTAATAACCTGAATCAGCGTGATGTCATAGCGGTTCGGCGAACCGTTTCCGGGCTTTTGAAATTGCTGCATCCGCACGGTGTCTTTGATAAAGAGGACGTGCGGCGCTGCCTGACCTATGCCCTCGAATTACGACGCCGGATTAAGGAGCAACTGAAGAAGCTTGGCGGCATGGAGTTTTTCGATGTGCACTTTAGTTATATCGATAACGAGAGTCTGGAAGAGTTCTTTGTCAATGTACCGGAGCAGGGTGGTTCACAGCTGATACCTGAGGGTTTAGGTAAACCGGGCGTGGTCCATATGGTGACTAAGGGGGCCGTTGGGCAACAGGGCTTATACCGTTTTGAAACCCAGATGACGGCCGGCAATGGCAAACACTCGACGTCCGGACTGGGCTCGAATACTCCTGCAAAAGAGGCCATTCGTGTTGGCTTTGATTACTTTAAGGGTAATCTCAACCGGATCAGTGCCACCGCCAAATTTTCGGAGCATGAATATCACCTGCATGTGGTTGAACTGCATAACTCAGGACCTAGCACCAAAACCAGTCTGGCGGCCCTGGTGGCGTTTTGTTCCATCCTGATCGGGCGACCGGTTCAAGAACAGATGGTTGTTCTGGGGGACATGACGCTAGGCGGGGTGGTGAATCCTGTGGAAGACCTGGCGGGTAGCCTGCAATTAGCCATGGACTGTGGTGGCAAACGTGTTCTGTTGCCGATGGCTTCAGCGTCTGATATTCCGACCGTTCCGGCAGAGATTTTCTCGAAGTTCCAGATCAGCTTCTATGCCGATCCGGTTGATGCCGTGTATAAGGCGTTGGGAGTGAACTAAATAGAATATGTGTTTGCCGATGTGGCTCTCACGCCATGTATGTAAGCGCCGCTAAATCGACCTACTTGCCTTCGTTGTATTGCGCCACTTTTTTTGCAATGGGCTCCAGCGGGACGTTCCAGGGTAGCAGGGCTTCGAGTTTTTCCAGGCTATCGGCCTCGCCGATCTGCGCCAGCACATAGTTGATATACGCTGAGGGCTCAAGGTCATTGGCTTTGGCTGTCTCCAGCAACGAGTAGCAGGTCGCGCTGGCCTTGGCGCCTTGCGCGCTGTCGGCGAACAACCAGGCCTTGCGCCCCACGGCGAACGGGCGGATTGCGTTCTCCGCCAGAATATTGCTGATGTGCAGATCTCCCCGCACGCAGTAACCCACCAGATGGGGCCATTGCCCCAGCGTGTATTCCATCGCCTGTCGAGTCAGCGAGCCTTTCCTCAAACCGGTGTCTTGTTACGCGACTTTAGCGCTCTGTTCTTTGGGTATCAATTTCAGCCCTTTTTTGAACATTCTGTAGGGGGGGTTGTGGGCAACTGTCAGGTGAATACCCTCTCCATACATATAGTCTCTGATGCCGAGTAAAAACTGTGTGCCTTCAGCGATAGGCGTCGATTGCAGGCACCGTCTTATCAGCGTCTGAGACAGAATTTGGGCACGGGCCAGTGGTATTAGGGCACGCCTGATTGTTTGGGCCTCAAATGACCCATTAATGCTGGTAAGGAAAACTAATCCTTAAAATGCAAAAAGCCCGCTCGATAGAGCAGGCTTTTTAGGATTTGGTGCGTCCTAGTGGACTCGAACCACCGACCCCCACCATGTCAAGGTGGTGCTCTAACCAGCTGAGCTAAGGACGCAAGGGCTTGTTAAATCGAAAGTTCTCAAGATGAGAATGGTGCGCCCTAGTGGACTCGAACCACCGACCCCCACCATGTCAAGGTGATGCTCTAACCAGCTGAGCTAAGGGCGCACACCATAAGTAAAACTTATGACTTAGATGGTGCGTCCTAGTGGACTCGAACCACCGACCCCCACCATGTCAAGGTGATGCTCTAACCAGCTGAGCTAAGGACGCAGGGTGCGCAAAGCGACTTTGTGTGTCATTGCAGGGGAGTGGTGGGTTTAATTGGATTCGAACCAACGACCCCTACCATGTCAAGGTAGTGCTCTAACCAACTGAGCTATAAACCCACATCTGTGTTCAACCGGATTCGAACCAACGACATTGCCTACGCCATGTCAAAGTACTGTTCTAACCGACTGAGCTATAAACCCACATCAAATTCATATCTGCAATTTATTCAAACTATTATGGTGCGTCCTAGTGGATTCGAACCACCGACCCCCACCATGTCAAGGTGATGCTCTAACCAGCTGAGCTAAGGACGCATAACAGGGTTTCGTGATGGTGCGTCCTAGTGGATTCGAACCACCGACCCCCACCATGTCAAGGTGGTGCTCTAACCAGCTGAGCTAAGGACGCATCACGAAAAGTGGTGGGTTTAATTGGATTCGAACCAACGACCCCTACCATGTCAAGGTAGTGCTCTAACCAACTGAGCTATAAACCCACTTCATAAACCGGGTTGAAAACCCGTTTTATCCCGCCAGCACTGCTGGCGTGGTCGGCATACTACCCATGGCCCCCAAGGCTGTCAACAAGGGACATGCACAAAGGAGACTGTTTGCCCAGTTCTTGTGCAGCCTGTTGATTTTACAGGCGAGCCGCCCCAAAAGTGCGGCTCCCCGTGCCCCTGGCCGCGCCCTATTGCGCCCGGGAGAGGGCTGTGCAGGCCGCGGGGCTGGCGAAGCGGCCGTAGATGACGCGCAGCCGCGCGCCCAGCATCAGGGCGGCGGAGGTGAGACCGACGATGAAGCCTATCCAGAAGCCCTGCGGGCCCATGCGCGGTACCACCCAGTCGGTCAGCCCCAGGATCATGCCGGTGGGCAGACCCAGCCCCCAATAGGCGACGATGGTGACGTAGAAGATGGCCTGGGTATCCTTGTAACCGCGCAGGGCCGCCGCGGCCACCACCTGTACCGAATCGGAGATCTGGTAGATGGCGGCGAAGAAGAGCAGGGTGGCGGCGAGGCCGATCACCTGCAGGTCGTCGGTGTAGATTCCCGCGATGGGGTCGCGCAGCAGCACGGTGAGGGCGGCGGTCGCGGCGGCGACGCCCATGCCCAGCATCAGGCCGGTGCGGGCGGCGACCCTGGCCTGATCCGGTTGACCTTCCCCTATGTTGTGACCGACCCGGATGGTCACGCCGACACCGATGGAGAGGGGCAGCATGAAGACCAGGCTGGAGAAGTTGAGCGCAATCTGGTGACTCGCCACCGTCTCCGCACCGAAGGGGGCCAGCATCAGGGCCACCACGGTAAACAGGGTCACCTCGCAGAAGATGGCCATGGCGATGGGAAACCCTAGGCGAAACAGGCGCCAGATCCGGCTGCCGTTGGGGCGTGCCAGCTGGGCGAACAGGTTGATGCGCTTGAAGTGGGCAGAGCACTTCACATAGACGATCATCGCCAGCAGCATGGCCCAGAGCACGATGGCAGTGGCTACGCCGCAGCCGACGCCGCCGAGTTTCGGCATGCCGAAGTGGCCGTGAATGAAGATGTAGTTGGCGGGGATGTTGACCGCGAGCCCCACGAACCCGATCACCATGGTCGGCATGGTGTGGGAGAGCCCCTCACTGAAGTTGCGCAGCACCTGGAACATCACGAAGGCGGGCAGGCCCCACAGGATGGCGTGCAGGTAGCCGGCAGTCTTGGCCGCCATGACGGGATCCACGTCCATGAACTGCAGTGCCAGGGGGCTGAAGTAGAGTGCCACCATGGCGATGGGCGTGACGATGAGGGCGAGCCAGAAGCCCTGGTGCACGGCGGGGCGCACCTCGTCCTGCTTGCGAGCGCCGTTGAGCTGGGAAACGATGGGGGTGAGGGCCATGATGATGCCCTGCACCAGCAAGATGATCGGCAACCAGAAGCTGGACGCCACCGACACGGCGGCAAGATCCACGGCGCTCACCTGTCCCGCCATCACGGTATCGACGAAGTTCATGGCGATCTGGGCCACCTGGGCGACCAGAATGGGGCTGGCTAGACGAACGAGCTGCTTCGCCTCGGACCAATAACGTTGCACTGACACCTCCGAGTGGATCAGATAAAAGAGAAAGAGCGGGCAAGAGAGATGGGCTTTTGCCTCCTCGTCCTGAGGAGACAAGATGCGGGGGTGTCATTCTAGCCTGAAAAACCGCCAACGGGGAAGGTCGGCGGCAGATTTGTAGCCGGGATCAGGCGTCTTCGTGATCGCTGATCAGCAGATTGGCCGCGGCATAGGCCGCCTGCTCGCGCAGATCCGCCGGTACCCGCTCGTCGGAGGCCACGGCGTTGAGCGCCCGTATGCTGGCGGCAATGGCCTGGGGCACATAACCCTGCTCACCGGAGCCAATCTGGTTGTAGGCGATGCGAATGGCTTCACAGCATTGATATACCTGCATTTTTGTTTCCTCGTTCAGTCTGGATTGATTGGGGTCACTATAGCGATCGCGCTTCTCCTTGTCAGCCGGCACCCTTGTCTTGCAAGGTGGCCGGGGGTAACCTGCCGACAATTTTCACAGCCTGGAGAGACTCATGTTCACCGGCATCGTACAAGGGACCGCCGAACTGGTGGCCATCGATTCACTGCCCAATTTTCGCACCCACGTGATCCGCATGCCGAGCCCGGCCTGGGGCGAGGGGCTGGCCCTGGGGGCCTCGGTGGCCCACAACGGCTGCTGCCTGACCGTCACCCGGGTGGAGGGGGATCTGGTCAGCTTCGATCTGATGCAGGAGACTCTGCGCCTCACCAACCTTGGGCAACTGGTGGTGGGTGACAAGGTCAACGTGGAGCGGGCCGCCCGCTTTGGGGACGAGATTGGCGGCCATGCCATGTCCGGCCATATCATGGGGACGGCCGAGGTGACCTCGGTCATCGACACCCCCAACAACCGCCAGGTATGGTATCGCCTCGATCCTGCGCTTATGAAGTACGTGCTGACCAAGGGCTACATCGGCATCGACGGCATCAGCCTCACCGTGGGCGAGGTGCGCGCCAGCGAGTTCTGCGTCAACCTGATCCCCGAGACCCTGGCCCGGACCAACCTGGGCTGGGTCAAGGCCGGCTGGCGGACCAACATCGAGATAGACCCCCAGACCCAGGCCATCGTCGACACGGTGGAGCGGGTGCTGGCGGCGCGCCAGTAACCACCTGAGCGCTGCCCCCAGGGTTCGAAGAGGAGGGCGGCATCACGGGAAAGGCGCCCTCTTGTGGAAGAGGCGCCGCCCCAGAGCCTTGGAGACTTCTCTATGTTTGTCGTGACATTGACCTATGTGAAACCGCTGGCGGAGATCGATGCCCTGATCCCGGCCCACATTGCGTGGCTGGAGCGGCAGTATGCCGCAGGCCATTTTCTGGCATCCGGGCGTCGGGTACCCCGAGTCGGGGGCGTCATACTGGCGCAGGGCGTGAGCCGAGACGCCCTGGAGGCGATGCTGGCAGAGGATCCCTTCAAGCAGGCAGAGGCGGCCGATTATCAGGTGGTGGAGTTTGTTCCGACCATGACGTCGGCGAAGGCGGCGTGCTTGAGGGAGGCGTGATCCAGCCTGGCGTTGGCACCAGAACAAACGGGACCCACAGGGTCCCGTTTGTTTTTGTCTGTGTCTGGACAGGGGGATTCAGAACAGCTGCTCGTCGTCGGCATCCACGAAGAGTTGCAGGCAGTCGCGGGCTTCATCCCGGTGCAGCCGCAGATGGATGGGGTTGCAGCAGGCCATGCAATCTTCGTAGAACTCCTGATCCCCCTGGCTGGCATCCAGCTCGACCCGGGTGTGGTGGCCGCAGTGGGGGCAGACGATACGCTTGCTGGTGTATTCGATCATGGTGACCTCCTCGGGCCCGTGGGCCGTCTCTGTGCTCCTGCTGATTCTAGTCGCCACAAGGCGGCGCAACCGCGAGCAAGCGCACGTTTATGAGCGGGCTCAAGGGAGGCAGGAGGTCAGTCCGCCAGGGTGTTGCCTACTTGACCCAGTCGGCCAGCATCTCTGCGTTCAGCTCGGCAAGAGAGCGCAGCTCGTGGTTGGCGATGGCCAGACGGGGATCGCCGACCAGCGCCGGGTCCGGCACGATCAGCGCCGTCATGGAGGCTGCCTTGGCCGCCAGCAGGCCGGTGAAGCTGTCCTCGATGGCGAGACAGTGCACAGGCTCGACGCCGAGCTTCTCGGCGGCGTGGATATAGACATCCGGGTGGGGTTTGCCAAAGCGCTCCACCTCGGCGGAGTGGACCGCCATGAAACGGTCCTGGATGCCGAGTTTGCCGAGCACCGCCTCGACCATGGCAAACGGGGAGGAGGTGGCGAGCCCGATCTTGAGCCTTTGGGCCTCGATGAGGTCGAGCGCTTCCAGCACCCCGGCCTTGGGCTGCCCCTCTTGCAGGATGAGCGCGATCACCTGATCCAGGATGCGCTGTACCACCTCTTCCTGGCTGGGGCTGTTCCAGGGGCGGATCCGGTACCAGTGGGCCACCAGCTGATCGATGCGCACCCCTATGGTGGAGTTGCAGTCCTCCTCGGTGTGGAAGTGGCCCAGTTCGGCGAAGACGGCCATCTGTGCCCGTTGCCAGAAGGGTTCCGAGTCGATCAGAACACCATCCATATCGAAGATCACGGCAGTTAACATCTTGTACTCCTGACATAGGTGAAGGGGGGATTATAAGCCCGGTGCTTCAATGGGAAAGGGGCAGTCACCTGCCCCTTGCGCCGGATCACGCAGATAAACGTTTGTTTTTGCGTGGTAAAGCGGAGTGCCTAGAACAGTACCTCGACTCGGGCTGCCACCGTCTTGGCCTGCTCCACGGCTTCCTGGCAATCCTGCCCACGGGCGAGCGCCACCCCGAGGCGACGACGACCGGCGATCTCCGGCTTGCCAAAGAGACGCAACTGGGCACCGGGCACCAGGGCCAGTGCCTCGCCGATCCCCTGATAGCGGATATCCTGGCTGTGGCCTTCCCGCAGCACCACGGCAGAGGCGCTCGGGCCGTACTGGGTGATGGTGCCGACGGGCAGCCCCAGGATGGCGCGCACGTGCAGGGCGAACTCGGAGAGATCCTGGGAGATCAGGGTCACCATGCCGGTGTCGTGGGGGCGGGGGGAGACTTCGCTGAACCACACCTCGTCACCCCTGATGAAGAGCTCGACCCCGAACAGACCGTAGCCGCCAAGGGCTTCAACCACCTTGGCCGCCACCTCCTTGGAGCGGGCCAGGGCCAGCTCGCTCATGGCCTGGGGCTGCCAGGATTCGCGGTAGTCGCCATCCTCCTGACGATGGCCGATAGGCTCGCAGAAGTGGATGCCATCGACGGCGCGCACCGTGAGCAGGGTGATCTCGTACTCGAAAGGAACGAAGCCTTCGACAATCACCTTGCCACGACCGGCACGGCCCCCCTCCTGGGCATAGGTCCAGCTTTCATCCAGCCTGGCGAGATCGCGCAGCAGGCTCTGCCCCTTGCCGGAGGAGCTCATCACCGGTTTGACCACGCAGGGGAGGCCGATGGTCTCGACGGCGGCCACAAACTCCTCCTTGCTCTGGGCAAAGCGGTAGGCAGAGGTGGGCAGCCCCAGGGTTTCGGCGGCGAGGCGACGGATCCCCTCCCGGTTCATGGTGAGCTGGGTGGCGCGGGCATTGGGCACCACCTTGACCCCTTCCTGCTCGAGGGCGGCCAGGGTGTCGGTGGCGATGGCTTCAATCTCGGGGATGATGAGGTCGGGCTTGACCTCGGCCACCAGGTCGCGCAGGGCGGCGCCATCCAGCATGTCCAGCACGCGGGCCTGGTGGGCCACCTGCATGGCGGGGGCGTTGGCATAGCGGTCGGCGGCGATCACCTCGATACCGAGCCGCTGCAGCTCGATGGCGACCTCCTTGCCGAGTTCGCCTGATCCCAGCAGCAGGGCACGGGTCGCAGTGGGGCGGGTGGCGGTTCCAAACATCTGATCTCTCCTGAGGTCGGTGGTCAGCAGGGCTGATCCGGGTGAGCAAAAAAAGAGGCACGCATGGCGTACCTCAGGAAGTGGGTGGGTGGGCGCGCTGCTCCAGATGG
This sequence comes from Aeromonas sp. PrichA-15, assembly GCF_017939245.1. Taxonomy (NCBI): domain Bacteria; kingdom Pseudomonadati; phylum Pseudomonadota; class Gammaproteobacteria; order Aeromonadales; family Aeromonadaceae; genus Aeromonas; species Aeromonas sp. PrichA-15. The sequence continues at coordinate 18,296 of NZ_JAGKRH010000061.1, forward strand.
GTGAGCAGGGTGATGGCGCCGATGATGATGGCCGCCCCCAGCCACAAGCGACCGGGGGGCGCCCAGCCAAATACCAGCCAGCCGGCCAGCACGTTCATGGGCAGCTTGGCAAAATCGAAAGGTTGCACGAAGGAGGCCTCCGCCACGCTGTAGGCGCGGGCGATGGACATCTGGGCCAGTGCCGACAGTACGCCCGAGGCGGCCACCAGCAGCCACTGGGTTTCGCTCGGCCACTGCCATTCAGGGATCGCCAGCATGGCGTTGAACGGGGTGCTGAAGACGAGCAGGTAGACGACGATGGTGTGGGACGACTCGCTTGCTGCCTGATAGCGCACCAGCAAGGAGTAGCCTGCCCAGAAGAGGGCGGCCGCCACCGGCAGCAGGGAGGCCAGGGTGAAGTCGTCGGTCCAGGGGGCCAGGATCAGCATGGCGCCGACAAAGCCGGCCAGGGTGGCCAGGATGCGGGCCCGGCTCACCTGCTCTTTGAGAAAGAGGGCTGATCCCAGGGTGGCAAACAGGGGGGAGGTCATCAAGAGCGCGATCCCCTGCCAGATGGGGACGGGGACCGCCAGGGCCCAGAGCCAGAACTGGATGCCGGTCACCGCCAGGGCGACCCGCAGCAGGTGCAGGCGCAGCTGGTTCGTCATCAGGGACTGGCGCAGACCGTGGCGCACCAGCCAGGGCAGCAGGCAGACCAGGGCTATCAGATATTGGTGAAAGGCGACCTGGGTCGAGGGGAGGCCGAGCGTGAAGCTGACATACTGGCTCAGGCTGTTGACGGCGGCGAAGCAAAGGCCTGCCACCATCATCCAGACGGCGCCGGCAAAGGGGGAATGCCTGCGGGAGGAGGTCATGAGATCCGGATCACGTACAAAAAGTGCGGCGGATCATAACGGCAATCGTTTGTCATGCCAAGGGTGCGGAGTTTGATGAGCCCCTCTCTGCCGAGGAAATGCACAGACATCAAATTTTTTGAATGACTTGAGCATCTATTTTCGCTATCAGGCTTTAATGCCAGTCTTTATAGTGACCTCCATCGACAGCCTGGCTGTTCAATTGACAATCAAATGGAGTTTCACCATGGCCAATATCCTCGTTCTGAAGTCCAGCATCCTGGGCCAGTATTCCCAATCCAACGCCCTGATCGACGGCTACCTGGCCGAGCGCCAGGATGACACCATCCAGGTACGCGATCTGGCGACCCTGAACCTGCCGGTGCTGGACGGCGAGCTGGCCATGGGCCTGCGTGGTGGCGAGAACCTGAACGAGCGTCAGCAAGCGGTGCTGGCCCAGTCCGACGAGCTGGTCGCCGAGCTCAAGGCGAGCGATCTGGTGATCATCGCGGCCCCCATGTACAACTTCAACATCCCGACCCAGCTGAAAAACTGGATCGATCTGGTGGCCCGTGCCGGCGTAACCTTCCGTTACACCGAGACCGGCCCGGTCGGCCTGGTGGAGAACACCCGCGCCCTGGTGGTCAGCCCCCGTGGCGGCATGCACGTGGGCAATGCCACCGACCTGGTGACCCCCTACATGCGTACCGTGCTGGGCTTCATCGGCATCAACGAAGTGGACTTCATCTATGCCGAAGGCATGGGCATGGGGCCGGAGGCGCAAGCCAAGGGGATCGAGCAGGCCAAGGAGCAGCTGGAAACCCTGGCTTACTGATGCCACTCGGGGTCTTGGCCCCCAGTATCCTGAAACAACAACGCAGCCCTCGGGCTGCGTTGTTGTTTTTGCGCAGGCATCACGCTCTAGCGTCGTTATTCGCGCAGGAAGTGGCGACAGCCGCTGCCGACCATCAGAAAGACCGCCACCAGGGAGGCCAGCAGCAGGGTGGTGAGCCACTGCTCGGCGCTGCTGGGGACCTGGGGAAAGAAGAGGCTGATCACCAGCAATGTGCAGAGGGTGATCAGGCTGGTTGGTCGAATGAGGCGCATCATGGGTCATCCTTGGCTGCGGGTGGTGAACGAGATGCTAACCGCGGTCTGTGACAACAAGATGTATCCATACCTCTTGCGAACATCAACGGACCGGGTAGCCACCACCTTAGCAGTTTTTGCCGACGGAGCCAGCGGCATGGGTCGGGTTGTGATCCGGATCCCTATCTGAACTGCTTCTGATCTTCCTGATAGTGAAAATCGCCACTGGCCAGCCTGGCAACCAGGGCCTCTTGATCGAGATCCTGCGCCCGGCAGAGATCATCGAGATCCTCGTAGTGATCACGCAACTGCATGTTGACCAGGCTCAGCAGCATGTTGACATCCATGGTGGCAAAGTTGTTCAGCTTCATGAGGGTTGCTCGTTGTCCAGCAGGTGAAGTTGTTCGATGGCATCGCTGACGCTCTGCAGGTGCAGGCGAATGCTCTGACGCGCCTCGGCCGGCAGATAGTCGGTGAGGGTGTGCTGCCAGCTTCCCGCCTCCGTCTTGAGCTGCTGGAACAGGGTGAGCCCCGCCGGGGTGAAGGAGACCAGGCTGATGCGCTTGTCCTGCACGCTGTTCTCGGTGAACAGGATGCCTTTCTCCACCAGACGATGGATCTCGCGGGAGATCCGTACCTTGTCCATGCCGCTCGCCTCCACCAGTTCCTTCTGGCTGATGGGGTAGTGGGGGCCGAGCACCATCATCAGGCGCCACTGGGGCACGGTGAGTTGGTACCGCTGCTGATAAAACTGTTCAAAGGTATCGCGCACCATCTCAGCGGCGTGAACCAGCTGATAAGGAGGGTAGTGCGCGAGCAGCTCAATGATCTTCGACATATGACATCCTGCTGTGGCGGCTGCATCGGGTGCAGTTTCTCTTGATACTTTGGCCTTGATGATACGTAACACAGGGGCATTTGTCTGACCAGTCACCAGAAAAATGTGCGTTTGCGCACGTGTTCTGTCATCGAATCGGCAATTGGGGTCTCAACTGGCCTGCTTGCCCGCACTCTTTCGCAGCCATATCAAGGCGTTGTGGGTCAGCCAGGCCTCGCGACTCTGCAAGGCGTAGAGCGCCGCCTCGTCACGGCTGCCTCCCTGCCAGCGGCGAGGCTCCTGCTTGGGCAAGCGGCGCTGGCCCAGCAAAGTGGCGGGTACATGTGGATTGACCCCGATTGCCGCCGCCAGATGAGGGCGCGCCGCCGCTTCCCCTTCGCAGACAAAGCTCATCAAGGCCTTGTTGTAGAGCAGCCAGCAGGAGGCTTCATCAAAGCGCACCAGCAGTTGTTGCAGGGCATCCCACTCCCCTTGCCAGGCATAGAGGGTGGAGAGGGGGTGGCGGCAAGCGGGCTCGTCGGCGCGGCAGAGTGCGAGCAGGGCCAGGTACTCATCCCGAGCCTGCCCAAGCTGCCCAAGTCGCAGCAGGCAATCGGCTCGACCGGCCCTGGCCGCGATCAGAGGGCGTGCCTCGGGGACCTGCCAGCCATGGCCCGCGTGGGCTTGCCAGAATGCCTCATCGAACAGGAGGTTGGCATCGGCAATGATGCGCTCGAACCAGCCAAGGCGAGCGAGGGGATCGCGGCTCCCTGCCGCCAGCTCGAACCACTGCTGCCACTGGCGAGTCTGCTCGTTGTCCAGGGACGGGCTCTCTTCAGGCTCGGCCTCGTAGTGATCCTGGCCGAGCAGGAGGTTGAGGGCCGTCTTCATCTGCTGGCGTTGACGCTTGCAAAAATCGAGGAAGGGGAGCTCGCTGGCCGCAGCCTGGTGCAGCATCATGGCCATGGGCTTGTCGCGAAACAGGCAGAGCTCGGCCACCAGGCTACCCCCTGACTGAAGCCATAGCTCCATTGGCCCAGAGGATGGCGCTTGTCAAACACCTGCTCCGGGTTGTCGGTAGAGAGGCGACACTGGCTCGGCAGGGCTAGCTGCGCGTCGTCGGCCTGGGCTTCCAGCTCGGCGATCAGGTGATGCAGCGCCTCGGCACTCTTCTCGTCCAGCGCCGTATCATGAGGCAGCAGGCCGGCCAGCGGATCTTGCCAGTCTGGGGCTACGGGCCCCGTCAGACGGGCGCACAGGAAGCCGTGCAGGGCGGGGTAACTCATCTCCTGCTGGCTGTGGGTCTGGATCCATTGAGTGAGATGACGGGTTCGAGTGGCTGGGTTCATCGACGCTTCCTCTGGATTTGACGGCCGCGAAGTCTACCTAAAAGTGGGGTTATTTGCAGCAAAGGGGGAACTGAATGCTGCTAATATCGTCAATCTGGCCGCCCGGGAGCGGGAAAAGAGGTCAGACACAGGGGGGAGGGGCTAGGTCCTGCTGCCGCTCTGGGGTAACATGCGCGCCTGCATGACATAAATCGGCCCCGTCCTCTCTCATCCGACGGCGGCGATGCACCTCTATATGACGGGTCTTCCATGAGATGGGCCCATCCGGATATTGAAAGAAGAGATCACCATGTTACAGATTGGCAAGATGAACACCCTGACCGTCGTCGAGATCGAGGAGCGCGGCGCCTGGCTGGCGGCGGGGGAATACGGCGAGCTGCTGCTGCCCAGGCGCCAGTTGCCGGAAGGCGTCGCCGAGGAGAGCGAGGTGTCCGTCTTCCTCTATCTGGATGCGGATTGCGAGCCGGTGATCACCACCGACAAGCCCTTCGCCATGGTGGGGGACATCGTCGGTCTCAAGGTGGTCAACGCCAACAAGATTGGTGCCTTCCTCGACTGGGGCATGAAAAAGGATCTCTTCGTACCAAGCCGCGAGCAGAACAAGCCGATGCAGGTGGGCCATGTCTATCTGGTGCACCTGATGCTGGACAACGAAGGGCGCATGGTCGGCACCAGCCGTCTGGAGCGCTTCCTGCGCATCGACCCTCCTTTCAAGAGCGGTGACGAGGTGACGGTGCTGCCGGGGGAGCACACCCCCCTTGGCATCAAGGCCGTGGTCAATGGCCAGTACGCCGGCATGCTGTTCAAGAACGAGGTGTTCGGCCGCGTGATGACGGGCCGACCGCTGACCGCCTGGGTCAAGCAGGTGCGCGAAGATGGCAAGCTGGACCTGACCCTGCAAAAGCCGGGGCTGGCCCGGATGGATGACGCCGGTGCGCGCATCCTGCTGCGCCTGCAAAAGCAGGGGGGCAGCCTTGCGGTGGGAGACAAGAGCGATCCTGACGTCATCTACAAGATGTTCAGCATGAGCAAGGGCACCTTCAAGAAAGCGATCGGCGGCCTCTACAAGCAGGGCAAGATCGTCATCGAGGAGCACAGCATCCGCCTCGTGGGCTCCGACACGCCGGCAGGGGACGAATAAGGTGCCGAGTCCCTGCATCGGTGACTGCCGGGCCAAGGAGGGGCTCTGTCTCGGCTGTGGCCGCACCCTGACCGAGATAGGCCAGTGGTCCGTCATGGACAGCGAGGCCCAGTTGGCCCGCATGGCCGAGATCGATGGCTCGAAGAGCACCCATGCCTGCCCGGGCTGCGGCGAGCCGGCGTTCTGCGCCGTGTCGGCGGGGGAACCCATCGAGCGCTGCTGGTGCAGCCAGCTTCCCGCGCTGCCCATGAGCGATGCCAGCGCCTGCTGGTGTCGCCGCTGTCTGGCCAAGGCCATCGCGGCACGCCCCTGACTCGGGCATCGCAAAAAACGAAAAAGGCGCCTGGGGCGCCTTTTCTTATGCCTGTTGCTGGCGGTGCCAGCGGATATGCACGTCGTGCTCGCTCTGATCCCGTGGGAGGAGGAAGGTGGCGTAGATCACCTCGAACTCGTCCTGATGATCCAGCAAGCCGACCCAGACCTCGGCCCAACGTGCCATGTCCACCGGCTCGCCGAGTTCGGTCGACCAGTCGGCATTGGGCAGGGTTGCCTCCACCGCGCCACGTTGCTCGAACTCGAGGGTGATGTCGACGATTTGTTCGGGTGCCAGCATGTCGGCGGCCTGCTCCAGAAACTGATCATAGGCCCACTCGACCAGCTGATCCGGGCTACGTTGTTCCATGAAATCACTCCAGATACGTCCAGGTTCGCCACTTTAACAAGTATTGGGATGGGCAGCCAGCCCGGGGGCGGTGACGCCGTGCTGTCAAATGGCGGGATCAGGGGATAAGGTTAACAGAGCCGCCAGCAGGGGCGGCGTGACGGGGCGGCCTGGCAAGATGAAGCGACGACAGTACAGAAGGCAGATCAAGCGGCGGCGCGAAACCTGGTGGTGGCACTATCTGCCCCTTCATCGGGAAACCGTCGGCGGCCATCTGGGGCCCGCCTCTGATCCGCAGGATGGCGCTACTCTGTGCCGTGGACCCGGTTCAGGGTGACTTGCCCGAGTTGACCCATCTGACGACGGATCCAGGCCGAGCGCTGTTGCACATAGGGTGAGGGGGGCTTGACCCGATAACGCCAGGGATTGGGCAGGGCGGCGGCGAGCAGGGAGGCCTCGTAGCGGGTGAGGCGTATCGCCGGTTTGCCGAAGTAGTGCCTGGCGGCCGCCTCGGCGCCATAGATGCCGGGTCCGAACTCCACGATGTTGAGATACACCTCGAGAATGCGGGACTTGTCCCAGCCCAGCTCCATCAACAGGGTGAACCAGGCCTCTATCCCCTTGCGCAGGAAGCTGCGATCGCTCCACATGAAGAGGTTCTTGGCGGTCTGCTGGCTGAGGGTGCTGGCACCGCGCACCCGCCCGCTTTGCTGGTTGTGCCTGAGGGCCGAGCTGATGGCGTCCATGTCAAAACCGTGATGTTCGGCAAAGCGCTGATCCTCGGCGGCGATCACCGCCAGTTGCAGCTCCCGGGAAATCTGCTCAAGCGGCACCCAGTCGTGCTTCACCTCGGCCACCTTGGCAGGGGGAAACAGGGCGCGTTCGAGGCGCCAGGTCCACATGGGAGGGTCGATGAAGCGCAGCAGCGAGACCGAGACGATGGTGCTCGCAAAGGCGGCCAGCAGCAGCTTGCCGAGCCAGCCCAGCAGTCGCCGTCTGCGCGAAGGCCTCACGGGCTCGGGCCCGCCGTCCCAGTCATAGTGGCCAGGATCATCGGGATCCGGAATTATTGGGGCAGCCATTCGATGTGGCAGAACTTCTCGTCGACGCGGCGGGAGAGCAGCATGCGGGCAAACAGGTGCTCGTACTCTTCTTGTTCGTTGCCAAGGCCGACCCAGATCTCGGCATAGTCGGCGTCGCTCACCTCAAATCCCACGTCGGCCGCCCAGTCGTCGGCGGGATCGGTCTCCGCCAGCAGGCCGCGGTCGTTGAACTCCTGATTGAAGCGGACGATCTCCTGCTCGGGCAGGTTGTCGGAGGCCAGCTCCATGAAGAGTTCGAGGGCGGTGTCGAGCAGTTCCTCGACGCTGTGCATTTCGTCATTCAAAGACATAAGAGCCGTGTTCCAGATAAGGGGGGAGGGAAAGCCCGTCGGCAGCGCCTCGGGGTGCGCGGTATTCTAGCTGGCCCTGATGCCCTTGGCGAGATGCCGGGACGCCAGGCATTAAAAAACCGGATCCTGGGAAAGGATCCGGTCTTCATTGGGGGAAGGGGTCGCGCATGGTGCGTCAGCTCATCCCTTCTTCTGGTCGTCGGCGAAGGTGATGTTGAGCTCCAGCACCGACAACTCGTCACTCTTCTGATCAAGCTGGACGGTGATCTTGTCCGGGTCGATCTGCACGTATTTGCGGATCACGTCGAGGATGTCCTGCTTGAGCTGGGGCAGGTAATCCGGCCCCCCTCTGGATGAACGCTCGTGAGCCACGATGATCTGCAACCGCTCTTTGGCCAGTTGTGCGGTGTTCTGTTTCTTGTTGGAACGAAAATAATCCAATAATGACATGCTTAACTCCCGAACAGTCGGCTAAAGAAGCCCTTCTTCTCTTCTTCCAGAAAACGGAAATCCTTGGTGTCACCCAAGAGGCGGGCGACGGCGTCCTCGTAGGCCTGACCGGCATCGGACTCCTTGTCCAGAATGACCGGCTCGCCGGAGTTGGAGGCGCGCAGCACCGCCTGGGACTCCGGGATCACCCCGAGCAGTTTGATGGCCAGGATCTCCTGTACGTCCTGCACGCTCAGCATGTCGCCGCGGTTGACGCGGGTCGGGCAGTAGCGGGTCAGCAGCAGGTGCTCCTTGATGGGATCCTCACCGCGCTCGGCACGGCGGGACTTGGAGGCCAGGATACCGAGGATGCGATCCGAGTCACGCACGGAAGAGACTTCCGGGTTGGTGGTGACGATGGCCTCGTCGGCGAAATAGAGCGCCATCAGGGCACCGGATTCGATACCGGCGGGGGAGTCGCAGACGATGTAGTCAAACTGCATCTCCGCCAGCTGATCCAGGATCTTCTCCACCCCTTCACGGGTCAGGGCATCCTTGTCCCGGGTCTGGGAGGCGGGCAGGATGAACAGGTTTTCGCAACGCTTGTCCTTGATGAGGGCCTGGTTGAGGTTGGCTTCCCCGTTGATGACGTTGACGAAGTCATAGACCACGCGCCGCTCGCAACCCATGATGAGGTCCAGGTTTCTCAGACCAATGTCAAAATCGATGACCACGGTCTTGTGGCCACGCTGGGCCAGACCGGTGCTCAGTGCCGCGCTGGTTGTCGTCTTGCCAACGCCACCCTTGCCCGATGTAACGACTATGATTCGCGCCATTCTCGCTTCCTTGTAACTCTATTTGATTCGGTCTATACGAAGTTGTTCATTGTCGAGCCGGATATGGACCGGCTCTTGTATCACGCCTGCAGGCAATGCATCGCTGAGCTGGAAGGTGCCCGCGATGGAGAGCAGTTCGGCCTGCAATTGCTGGCAATAAATGCGGGCCTTGGGATTGCCCTTGGCCCCTGCGATGGCTCGGCCACGCAGGGCACCATAAACATGGATGCTGTCATCGGCGATGACTTCGGCGCCAGGGCTCACCGAGCCCAGCACCACCAGCGAGGTGCCGGCTGCATAGATCTGCTGACCGGAGCGCACCGGGCCCACGTGGACCTTGCTTGCCTCCACGGGCGCTGGCACCGGTGGAACCGGTGCGGCCTCCACTGGCTTGGGCTCAGGCACTGGCGGCGTCGGCTCAGGTTCTGCCTTGCGGCTCTTGCCTGACACCATGACGGCGAGGCCTGCCGCCTTGGCGGCCGTCTTCATCGCCTCGTCCCGCGCCCCCGTGATCCCGACCAGCACGAAGTCTTCCGACTCGACCAGCTCCCTGAGCTGTTCGAAATCGGGGATCGCCTCGAGGCGTTCCACATTGAGGACGAGGGGGGCACAATTAAAAAACTGGGGGGCCTGCGCGACCTTGGCCTCCAGCAGTTGTCGGATCCGGGCCGGATTGCCATCGCTGAGATGCAACACAGAAATAGTGAAGGTGGTCCCTTTCAATTCGTTATCGCGTTCAACCATGAATCTTCCCCGAACCGAGACGGTAATACGTTATTGTTATTCAATTCCTGATGTTATAGTTTGCCACCACCAGAGGCAATAAACCCGTCGGATTATATCAATTTCCATGTTGTGTGCAGTCTATAAAAGTCGCAAAAAAGCCGAGACCTATCTCTTTATTGAACGAAGAGAGGACTTTTCCCGCGTTCCCGAGGTGCTGATGAGTACCTTCGGGCGTCCCGAACTGGTCCTGATGACCAAGCTGGACCCGGCCAAGCCCCTGGGGCTGGCCTCCACGGAGCGGGTGATGGCCGCCCTGAAGAGCCAGGGCTTTTATCTGCAGGTGCCACCGCCACCGGAAAACCTGCTGGAGCAGCACAAGGCGCAATTAAAGGGCGCACGATGAGGGCGGGGCGGCTGGCACTGCTGTTGTCAGGCGCCCTGTCGGGATCGCCGGTGCAGGTCGGCCCCGATTTTGACCAGTACGTGGCAAGCCTCAAAGAGCAGGCGCTGGCGGCGGGCATGTTGCTCGAGACGGTGAGTGCGGCCTTTGCGGATGTCCACCTTGTCGATGCCGCCATCAGGCACGACAAAAATCAGCCGGAATTCAAACTGACCCTGGACACATATATTCCCCGGGCGGTGCCGGAATGGAAAGTCAAGCAAGCCCAAACCTTATATCGCCAGCATTTGCCGCTGCTCACAAAAATAGGTCGGGAATATGGGGTACAGCCCCGCTTTATTGTTGCCTTGTGGGGAATTGAAACCAATTTCGGCAAAATAACCGGCCATTATCCCCTTATCCGTCATTCCGCACCTGATTTTGCTATTTTCAGTGCTTGACGGCGATCGGCCGTTCTGATCTATTACTCTCTTTTGCAGGTAGATCATCATGGCCGCACCCGCTATCTCGATCCGTAACCTCGATCACCTTGGTTTGGTCGCCG
>NZ_JAGKRH010000381.1:0-320 GCF_017939245.1 Aeromonas sp. PrichA-15
GATAAATGCAAATTCTGAAAGCCTACAAGTTCCGACTCGAACCGACCGCCCAACAAGCGCAACGCCTGCGCCAGTTGGGCGGTTGTGCTCGTTATGTCTGGAATCACGGGCTGGCAGAGACAAAGCGCATTCTGGATGCTGGCGAAAAACTACCTTCTGCCTTTGAGCTGAACCGGATGCTCACCAGTTGGAAGAAAGACCCAGAAATGGCCTTTCTGACCGAGGCATATACCGACAACCTCCAGCAGAAACTCAAAGACTTGCACGGCGCGTGGATGCGCTGCTTTGATAAAAAACTCGCCGCCAAGGCTCCCGTTTTC
>NZ_JAGKRH010000382.1:0-293 GCF_017939245.1 Aeromonas sp. PrichA-15
CAGGAACTGGGCATTGCCCGCATGATCGATGCCTTGCTCCCCAAAACCCCGCCTTTCAAGGTCTCACATGGTGAAGCCTTGGTCGCCATGATAGTGAACGGCCTCGGCTTTCACAGCAGCACCCTGCACATGTTCCCGCAATTCTTCGCTAACAAGCCGGTTGAGCGCCTGATTGGCCCCGGGATCTGTGCTGATGACCTCAATGATGATGTGCTCGGTCGCTGTCTCGATGCCCTCTTTGAGGCCGATGTCAGCGCCTTGTATCAGGTGATGGCGGCGCAAGTTGTCGAGCG
>NZ_JAGKRH010000062.1:0-32952 GCF_017939245.1 Aeromonas sp. PrichA-15
TACAAGGAGGGGGTCACTGGTTCGAGCCCAGTAACGACCACCATGCTTTAAAAATGATTTCGATGGGTCGTTAGCTCAGTCGGTAGAGCAGTTGACTTTTAATCAATTGGTCGCTGGTTCGAATCCAGCACGACCCACCATCATTTAAGTCTTGTCCCAGGTCGTTTAGCTCAGCTGGGAGAGCACCTCCCTTACAAGGAGGGGGTCACTGGTTCGAGCCCAGTAACGACCACCATGCTTTAAAAATGATTTCGATGGGTCGTTAGCTCAGTCGGTAGAGCAGTTGACTTTTAATCAATTGGTCGCTGGTTCGAATCCAGCACGACCCACCATCATTTCAGTCATATCCCAGGTCGTTTAGCTCAGCTGGGAGAGCACCTCCCTTACAAGGAGGGGGTCACTGGTTCGAGCCCAGTAACGACCACCATATTGAAAAGCCCGCAGCGATGCGGGCTTTTTCGTTTCCGTCTCTCATCAGGTTCGCAGTCGATCCAGCTCGCTTGCCAGGGTGGTGGCCGCCTGTTCCAGTGCCTCGCTCAGGCGCTGGCTGGCATTGGCCTCTTGTCCCAGGGTGGTGGCGGCGTCGCCGATGCGCATCAGATTCTGGTTGATGGTGTCGCTCACGGCACTCTGCTGCTCGGCGGCGGTCGCCACCTGGCTGATGTGATCATGGATCTGCTGGATCTGGGTGACCACCTGATTGAGTGCCTCGAAGGCCTGCTCCGTGCCTTCAACCGTGCTCACCGAGCGGGCGATCCCCGTGCTCATCAACTGCTGGCTGCTGGTGACCTCGGTTTGCAGGCTGCCGATGAGCTGCCCTATCTCGTCGGTGGATGAGCGGGTCTTGTTGGCCAGCGCCCTCACCTCGTCCGCCACGACGGCAAACCCCCTGCCCATGTCGCCGGCCCGCGCCGCCTCGATGGCTGCGTTGAGTGCCAGCAGGTTGGTCTGTTCGGCAATGGCCCGGATCACATCGAGAATGTGGCTGATATTGGTGCTGCGCTGGGCGACCTGGGCGACCGCCTTGTCGGCCTGATGCATGTCCTCGACCAGGGTATGGATCTCGCTGCGGGCCCTGCTCAAGGTCTGCTGGGCCGTGCTGACATGGTGGGTCACCGCTTCCGACTCCTGCGCCGCCTGTTCCGCATAGCCCGCCACACTGACTGCCGTGGTGCTCATCTCGTGCATGGCGCTGACCACGCTCTCCAGCTCCAGGCTCTGATCATCCAGGCTGCTGCGCATGGCATCGGCCGTCTGTTTCATGCCCCTGGCCTGCTGATGCACCTGTTGTCCTATCTGCTTGCTGCCCTGCACCATGGCCCTCAGCTTGCCGAGGAAGGCATTGAGATGCCTGCCCAGCTCGATGAGCTCCTGGTGGGTGTCGATACGCATCTGCTGGGTCAGGTCGCCCTCATTGCTGGCGAGGTGGGAGACGTGGCGGCTGATGAGGGAGAGGGGCGCCGTGATGGTCTGAATGAACCAGACAAGCAGCCCCAGGGCCACCAGGGTGATGACAACGATGGCAACCAGCTGCTGCTGCTGGGTCGCCTGCAACAGGCTGCCGAGCTGCTGGCTGATGGTGTTGGCCTGGCTGAGGGCGAGGGCCTTGGGCACCTTGATCATCAGCCACCACTGGTTGTCGGCAGCCTCGATCCGTATGGGCTGCTGCAAGATGAAATCGCTGTCGGTATCGGCGGGGCGTCCATTCGGGGCAACCAGTCCGGCCTCTGTCAGGGGACGCCCCAGTTTGTCCGAATGGCGGTTGCTGCCGACGATGAAGCCCGCCTTGCTGACCAGGGTGACCTCGGCCTGGTTGTCATAGAGGCTCTTGCCAAGGTGCTCGGCCAGTTGCTGGAAGATGGGCAGGTTCATGTCGACCCCGGTGATCCCGGCAAACTTGCCATCCTTGAGGACGGGCACCGTCAGGCTGGTCATCAGCATCTTCTGGCCAGGGCTTATCTCGTAGAGGTAGGGTTCCATCAGGCAGGGGCGACGAGTCTCGCGACCGCAGAGATACCACTCGCTGTTGCGAATGCCGAATTCATTGCGCGAGGTGTCGAACTTGGCGTCACTGGTGGCGGCATCTATGGTCTGCTGCGCGATGTTTCCGTTCTGTTCCCGGGTGAAATAGACCTCGAGACTGCCCTTGCCGGCAACCGAATGGCTGGCGCCCGTCTGCCAGTCGGCGTCCTGTCCGTCGTAACCGTTGGGTTCGAACTGGGCGTAGATGGAACTGATCCCGTTTGCCTGGCGCAGGCGGCTGCCAAGCAGGAGCTCTACTTGCGGGCGACTCAGCCGCTGGTCCGGCTGGGCCATGCTTCCTTCAAGCTGCGCCGCCATGCCGAGCGGTATCTGATAGGCCTGCTGCAACTGGTCTTCGATCTGCACGGCATACCGCTCTGCCTGGAATTGCAGGGAACGGGAAACCTCCTGCTCCAGGGCGCCACGGGTCTGCGCCATGATGTCATCGCGCAGGCCGTTCAGCGAGGAGGACTGTATCCATGTCATGGCGACGCCACTGGCGAGAAAAAGTCCCAGCGTGAGCAACAACAACTTGGTCTTGAGCGAACGTTGTTTCATTCGACAACTCCTTTTGGCAAGAATGACAACGATATGGTCGGAGCGGGTCCTGACAGTTGTACTGTACTGGATTTGTTGATGGGTTTGTGCACGGCTTCTGGTTATAATTTTGGCCTTCCCGAGCGTTGATGGAACAGTCGCAATGAGCAATGCACTGAGTAGTATTCCGCCGGTAGTCGAGATGGACTACCCCTTCCCGGCCAAACCACAGCCCCTGACTCCCGAGCAGAAGGCGACCCTGATCGCCGAGATCAAGGTGCTGCTCGAGGCGCGCCAGGCCGTGCTGGTTGCCCATTACTACACGGATCCCGAGATCCAGGCCCTGGCAGAAGCCACCGGTGGCTTCGTGGGTGACTCCCTGGAGATGGCCCGCTTCGGTCGCGACCATGCGGCCCAGACCCTGATCGTGGCCGGTGTGCGCTTCATGGGAGAGACCTCCAAGATCCTGAGCCCCCACAAGCGGGTGCTGATGCCGACGCTGGAGGCCGAGTGCTCTCTTGATCTGGGTTGTCCAATTGACCAGTTCTCCGCCTTCTGCGATGCCCACCCCGATCACATCGTGGTGGTCTATGCCAATACCTCGGCAGCGGTGAAAGCACGGGCCGACTGGGTGGTCACCTCCAGCATTGCGCTGGAGATCGTCGAACATCTGGACAGTCAGGGTCACAAGATCATCTGGGGCCCGGACAGACACCTCGGCGCCTACATCGAGAAGAAGACAGGGGCCGAGATGCTGCGCTGGCAGGGTCACTGCATCGTGCACGACGAGTTCAAGGCCAAGGCGCTGCGCGAGCTCAAGGCCCAGAACCCGGATGCCGCCGTGCTGGTGCACCCGGAGTCCCCGGCCTCCGTCATCGAACTGGCGGATGCGGTGGGTTCCACCAGCCAGCTCATCAAGGCCGCCAAAGAGTTGCCCCAGCAGAAACTGATCGTGGCGACCGATCGCGGCATCTTCTACAAGATGCAGCAGGCCTGCCCGGAGAAAGAGATGGTGGAGGCGCCCACCGGCGGTGATGGTGCCACTTGTCGCAGCTGCGCCCACTGCCCCTGGATGGCGATGAACGGCCTGGTGGCCATCAAGGAAGCCCTGACCGACGGTGCCGAGCGTCACGAGATCCATGTGGATGAGGCACTGCGTCTCAAAGCGCTTGTCCCGCTCGACCGCATGCTGGATTTCGCCGCGGAGCTCAAGCTCAAGACCCAGGGCAACGCCTGACTGACTCTGTGGCAAGATGCAAAGAGGGCTCCCGCGGGAGCCCTCTTTATTTATCCGTCATCTGTATCGTCAGATGATGACGGTGGAGAAGCTGTGCTCCTCGTCGGGCGGGACGGTGATCCCGTCCTCGGCGGTGATGGCCGCCTCGACACAGAGCATGGTGCGATAACCCTCGTCACTCATGTCGGCCATGGCGCTGGCCCCTTCCTGCCAGGGAGTCCAGACCACCACGCTGTCGTGGTTGCCGTTGACCACCCGGGTGGTGCGCTCACCATCCTGCACGCTGACCATGGCATCGGGCTGGCGGTAGATGCGATCCATGGCTGCGGTGACGGTCAGCGCGCCCTGTTGCAGTTCGTTTCGGCCGGTCAGCTTGTCCAGATAGGGTTCGCCGAGGCCGGTCACGGTCACCGCTTCCGGCGCACTGATCTGCAGGTAGGTGTGCAGGGCGGCATTGTAGGTGAGCGCTGACTTGCCGGTGTTGCGGGTGGTCAGCACCAGGGAAAGCTCCTTGCCGACCAGTACGTCCAGCTCCAGCTCGAAGGCATTGGGCCAGAGCGTCCTGCTGGCATCGTTGTCACGCAGGGAGAGGTGGACGAGTGTGCCATCCCCGTGATCGGAGACCCCATCCAGCGTCCACAGGCAGTTGCGTGCGAAGCCATGAGCCGGCTTGCCGCTGCCAACGCGAGCGGGGGAGGGGCCGAACCAGGGCCAGCAGAGGGGAATGCCGCCGCGAATGGGCTTGCTGCCATCCAGTATCGCCTTGTCGCTGAGCCAGAGAGAGGCCGGCTCACCATGGCGTTGGTAACGCAGCACGTGGGCGCCAAACAGGCTTATCTCGGCCCTGGCGTGCTCATTGTCTATGGTCAGCAGGGGCAGGCCATCCTGGCTCAGGGTGCAGTGGGCAGTCAGCGTACGTGTCGGTGTCATAAAGGCTCCAGTGCTCGGGGACATTCAGAAAGGGTCCGTGATTCAGAATACAAAAAGGCGGCCATTGGCCGCCTTTTTTCAAGCTACGCGATTGCGCATCCCAAATTACTTGGAGATGTGAGCGATCAGGTCCAGAACCTTGCTGGAGTAGCCCATTTCGTTGTCGTACCAGGAGACGACTTTTACGAAGGTCTTATTCAGCTGGATACCAGCCTTGGCATCGAACACGGAAGTCTGACGCTCACCCAGGAAGTCGGTGGAAACCACTTCGTCTTCGGTGTAGCCCAGCACGCCCTTCATGGCGCCTTCGGAGGCAGCCTTCATGGCCTGGCAGATTTCAGCGTAGGACGCTTCTTTCTTCAGGTTGACGGTCAGGTCAACAACGGACACGTCCGGAGTCGGCACACGGAAGGCCATGCCGGTCAGCTTGCCGTTCAGTTCCGGGATGACCACGCCAACAGCCTTGGCAGCACCGGTAGAGGACGGGATAATGTTCTGAGCCGCACCGCGGCCACCGCGCCAGTCTTTGGCAGACGGACCATCAACGGTCTTCTGGGTAGCAGTGGTAGCGTGAACGGTGGTCATCAGGCCGGATTCGATACCGAAGGTATCGTTCAGAACCTTGGCGATGGGGGCCAGGCAGTTGGTGGTGCAGGAAGCGTTGGAAACGATGTCCTGGCCAGCGTAGGAATCCTGGTTGACGCCCATGACGAACATCGGGGTAGCGTCTTTGGACGGACCGGTCAGTACGACTTTCTTGGCACCGGCAGCGATGTGCTTGCGAGCGGTTTCGTCGGTCAGGAACAGACCGGTTGCTTCGGCAACAACGTCAACACCGATTTCGCCCCATTTCAGGTTGGCCGGGTCACGTTCAGCGGTAACACGTACGGTTTTGCCGTTGACGATCAGGTTGCCGTCTTTGACTTCAACAGTGCCCTTGAAGCGACCGTGAGTGGAGTCGTACTTCAGCATGTAAGCCATGTAGTCAACGTCGATCAGGTCGTTGATACCAACCACTTCGATGTCAGCACGCTCAGCGGCCAGACGGAAAACGAAACGACCGATACGGCCAAAACCGTTAATACCTACTTTGATAGTCATAATTGGTTACCTAACTGTTCAGTAGTCAAAGAAAATTCCGTTTGTAAATTTACTAGAACTCCCTCGCGAGTCAACCAACAATCTGCGCGAAATTGCGCTATATCATGAAAAACTGTGAAATTTATTTTCGGTTTATGTAACTGGCTACCAACTTTTGTTGAATGCATCATCAGCAAAGTCGGTGGCAGAGAACAACAATAGTGCTTGCCCGGTCACACATCCAGCCGGGGAGATATGTAAAAATGTGCGCGGTTTAGCATGGCCAAAGAGCCACTGTTCAAGTACCAACCATAAAAATTAATCACAAAATAGCGTAGACAGAATCCACAGCGGGAATTCTCAAACTATGACCACCCTGATTGAACAGCTGGCTGCCGCCAAAGGCATTGCCAGTGAGTATGTTGATGCCTGGGGCCAGCCGGCCCTGGTATCGGAAGAGAGCAAGGCCGCCATGCTGGGCGCCATGGGCTACCGCGTCGACGACGAGGCCGCCCTGTCCGAACAGCTTGAGCAGGAGCACCGCCAGCACTGGCTGCGCGCGCTGGATCCCGTGATGGTGGTACGCAGCGGCGACGCCGTTACTCTTGAGGTTCGCCTCCCCATCGAATTCGTCAACGATGCCCTCACCTGGCAGCTCCAGCAGGAGCAGGGTGCAGTGCTGTCCGGTCAACTCACCCCCATCGAGGGTGAGCTGGTCGGGGTGGCCGAGTTCGAGGAGATGGAGTGCCAGGCCTATCGCGTCACCCTGGATGTGCAGCCTGCGCTGGGTTATCACCAGCTCATCCTGCTAGAAGAGGGCAATGACGAGCCGCTGGCCACCATGCGTCTCATCGTCGCCCCCAAGTCCTGCTACAAGCAGGCGCCTATCGCCAATGGTCGCAAGGTGTGGGGCCCGAGCGTCCAGCTCTACTGCCTGCGCAGCCGCCACAACTGGGGCATCGGCGATTTCAGTGATCTCGGCCAGCTGGTTGAGAATGCCGCCGCCTGGGGAGCCCACTTCGTCGGTCTCAACCCCATCCACGCCCTCTATCCGGCCAACCCGGAGAGTGCCAGCCCCTACAGCCCCTCTTCCCGTCGCTGGCTCAACGTCGCCTATATCGACGTGGAAGCGGTGCCCGAATTCCTGGGCAACGATCGCCTGAAAGCGGAAGTGGCGAGCCCGGCCTTCCAGCAGCACCTCACCTCCCTGCGGGTCAAGGACAATGTGGATTACACCGGCGTCATCCAGACCAAGATCGGGATGCTGCGCCAGGTGTTCGACCAGGCCAGCTTCAGCGCCGAGCGTCAGGCTGCGTTCGATGCCTTCGTGGCTGCAGGCGGTGACAGCCTGCAACAGCAGGCAGCGTTTGACGCCCTTCAGGCCCACTTCTATGCCAAGGGCGAGAATGCCTGGGGCTGGCCGGTCTGGCCCGAGGCGCTGCGCGATTACCACAACCCCGAAGTGGCGGCCTGGATGGCCGAGCACCAGCAGGATGTGGCCTTCTACCTCTATCTGCAGTTCCTGGCTGACGAGCAGCTGGCCCGGGCCGATGCCCGCGCCAAGGCCGCCGGCATGGTGATGGGGATCTACCGGGATCTGGCGGTCGGCGTCTCCGAAGGCTCCACCGAGATCTGGGCAAACCGGGATCTCTACTGCCCGAAAGCCTCGGTCGGTGCACCGCCCGACATCCTCGGCCCCCTCGGCCAGAACTGGGGCCTGCCCCCCATGAACCCGAACCAGCTGTTCGAGGCCGCCTACCAGCCCATGGTGGATCTGTTCCGCGCCAACATGCGCTCCTGCGGCGCCCTGCGCATCGACCACGTGATGGCCTTGCTGCGCCTGTGGTGGGTGCCGCCCGGAGAGTCGGCCGCCAAGGGGGCCTACATCTATTACCCGGTGAACGATCTGCTGGGGATCCTGGCCCTCGAGTCCCATCGCAACCAGTGTCTGCTGATCGGCGAGGATCTCGGTACCGTGCCGGAGGGGATCGACGTGACCCTGAAAGAGAACGGCGTCCACTCCTACAAGGTGTTCTTCTTCGAGCGTTCCAAGGACGATGGTGGCTTCATCTCCCCGGCGCACTACGCCGAGCAGGCGATGTCCGCCCTGACCACCCACGACATGCCGACCCTCAAAGGCTTCTGGCATTGCGACGATCTGGCGCTGGGACGCGAACTGGGCCTGTACCCGGATGAAGACGTACTCAAGACCCTGTATGCTGATCGCCACCAGGCCAAGCAGCGGATCCTTGACAGCCTGCATGCTCATGGGGTCATCTCTGGCAATATCAGTCAAGACGTGAACTGGGTCGGCATGAATACCGAGCTCAACCACGGTCTGCAACTGCACATGTCCCGCGGCAGCTGTGCCCTGTTCAGCACCCAGCTCGAAGACTGGCTGGAGATGGACAAGCCGGTCAACGTGCCGGGTACCAGCTACGAGTACCCCAACTGGCGTCGCAAGCTCTCCCGGGATCTGGAGGATATCTTCGCCGACGAGGCGCTCAAGAATCTGGCGGGCAAGATGAGCCGGGCCCGTGACGATGCCAGCCGTTGAGCCTTGAACGCCAACATGTGACTCACTTTCATCCGCTTCGGCTTCGGCCGAAGCGGATGTTCAGCCATCAAAGGAAATGTCGATGCCCGTTGAACGTTTGGTTGCCGCCCGCTGTGCCGATCCCTTCTCCCATCTAGGCCTGCTGGCCAATCCGGATGGGCCAGGCCTGAAACTCACCGCCTGGTTGCCCGATGCACTCGAGGTCCGGGTCAGGGATCTCAAGTCAGGCAAGATAGTTGCCACCCTGACCGCCGCTGACGAAGCGGGCCTCTTTGAAACTGTTTTCACCCGCCGCAAGAATCCCTTCCCCTACCAGCTCATCGCGACCTACGCCGACGCCAGTGCCGACATCATCGACCCCTATCAGTTCCAGGCCGCCGCCTGGGAGGGGCTGGCGGAACTCACCTGGCAACCGGAAAACCTCTACCACACCCTCGGCGCCCAGTTGCGCACCGTGACGCACCTCGGCCAGCAGGTGGAAGGGGTACGCTTTGCCGTCTACGCGCCGAGCGCCACGGCCGTGAGCCTCATCGGCGATTTCAACTTCTGGGATGGCCGCCGTCACCCCATGCAGCGCAGCCAGTGCGGCCACTGGGTGCTGTTCGTGCCGGGGCTCAAGGCCGGGGATCGCTACAAGTTCGAACTGAAAGACCCGGCGGGCAATCGCCTGCCCCACAAGAGCGACCCGGTGGGCTTCTACTGCGAGCAGTACCCCTCGTTCGCCTCCGTGGTCTATGACCACGGCCAGTACCAGTGGCAGGACGCCGCCTGGCGCGAGAGTCAGCTCAATGACAAGCGCGAACAGCCCCTCTCCATCTACGAGCTGCACGTGGGCTCCTGGAAGCGTCACCCCAACGGCGACAGCCTGAGCTGGCGCGAGCTGGCGGTGGAACTGGTGGATTACATCAAGGAGATGGAGTACACCCACATCGAGCTGCTGCCGGTCTCCGAGCACCCCTTCAGCGGCTCCTGGGGCTACCAGCCGGTGGGCATGTTCTCCCCCACCAGCCGCTACGGCACGGCCGACGATTTCAAATACTTCGTGGATCAGTGCCACCAGGCGGGGATCGGCGTGATTCTGGATTGGGTGCCCGCCCACTTCCCGTCCGATGCCCACGGCCTGGCCCGCTTCGACGGCACGCCGCTCTACGAGTACGAAGATCCGCGCCGTGGCTGGCACCCGGACTGGAACTCCTACATCTATGACTTCGGTCGCGACACCGTGCGCCAGTTCCTGGTGGCCAGCGCCCTGTTCTGGCTCGACAAGTTCCACATCGACGGCCTGCGGGTGGATGCGGTCGCCTCCATGCTCTATCTGGATTATTCCCGCAACGCCGGTGAGTGGGTGCCCAACGTCGATGGCGGCAACCACAACTACGAGGCGATCAGCCTCTTGAAGTGGACCAACGAGGAGGTGTACGGCAAGTACCCCCACGCCATGACCATCGCCGAGGAGTCCACCGCCTTTGCCGGGGTCTCCCGTCCCACCTTCCTTGGCGGCCTGGGGTTTGGCTTCAAGTGGAATATGGGCTGGATGCACGACACCCTCAGCTACATGCAAAAAGAGCCCATTCACCGTCGCTACCACCACAACGACATGACCTTCTCCATGGTGTACCACTATGACGAGAACTTCATTCTGTCCCTCTCCCACGACGAGGTGGTCCACGGCAAGCACTCCCTGCTCTACAAGATGCCCGGCGACGAGTGGCAGCAGGCCGCCAACCTGCGGGCCTACATGGGCTTCATGTACGCCCACCCCGGCAAGAAGCTGAACTTCATGGGCACCGAGATCGCCCAGAGCAACGAGTGGAACCACGACGCCCAGCTGCCCTGGCACCTGCTGCAGTATCCCAAGCACGGCGGCCAGCAGCGGCTGATCCGGGATCTCAACCACCTCTATCGTCATGAACCTGCCTTGTATCAGGCCGATTATGAACAGACCGGCTTCCGCTGGCTGGATCACAACGACGCCGACAACAGCATCTTCGCCTGGCTGCGTGCCGACAAGCTGGGGGCGCATCCCCTGATGGTGGCCTGCAACTTCACCCCGGTGCCTCGGGTCGGCTATCGCCTCGGGGTGCCGGCCGCCGGCCACTATCGGGTGTTGCTCAACACCGACAGCGAGCATTACTGGGGCAGCAACTATGATGTGGGTCTGGTCTTCGTCGCCGAGCCGACGCCCTGGCAGGGCATGGCGCACAGCATAGTGCTGGATCTGCCGCCGCTCGCGACCTTGTTCATCAAACAGGAGTCTTGATGTTCACAATGGAAAACGGGGTGGATCACCCGCTGGGCGCCCGGCTCGACGAGATGGGCTGCCACTTCTGCGTCTGGGCACCGCAATCGGACAAGGTGGAGCTCTGCCTGTTCGACGAGCAGGAGCAGGAGCAGGCCCGGCTGGCACTGCCCGGCCGGCGAGGCCAGTACTGGTTCGGCCATGTGCGCGGCGTCAAGGCCGGTCAGCGCTACGGTTATCGGGTCCATGGCAGCCCCCAGGACGGCCTGTTGTTCGACCCGGATAAGCTGCTGATCGACCCCTATGCCAGGGCACTGAGCCGTCCTACCTACTGGGACGACGCCCTCTATCAGGGGGACAGCGCGGCCATGGTGGCCAAGTCCGTGGTGGTGGACGATGCCTTCGACTGGCAGGGGGTCGGCAAGCCCGGCATCCCGCCCGAGCGGGTCGTGCTCTACGAGACCCACGTCAAGGGCTTCACCCGCCAGCACCCCGGGATCCCCAAGGAGCTGCAGGGCACCTATCTGGGCATCAGCCACCCGCTGATGATCGAGCACCTGCAGGGGCTGGGGGTGACCTCGGTCCAGCTGATGCCGGTGGCGGCCTTCATGTCCGAGCCCCGGCTCGAGCAGCTGGGGCTCACCAACTACTGGGGCTACAACCCCATCGCCTTCTTCGCGCCCGAACCGCGCTACGGGGCGAAGGATGCGGTGACCGAGTTCAAGACCATGGTGCGCGAGCTGCACCGGGCGGGGCTCGAGGTGATCCTGGATGTGGTCTACAACCACACTGCCGAGTCGGGCTTCGACGGCCCCATGCTCTCCCTCAAGGGGTTTGACAACGCGGGCTACTACGCCTTCGAGTCGGGGGCCCACGGTCCGGATTACCATCGCCACGCCAACGTCACCGGCTGCGGCAACAGCGTCAATCTGGATCACCCCAATACCCTGCGACTGGTGCTCGATGCCCTGCGCTACTGGGTCACCGAGATGCAGGTGGACGGTTTTCGCTTCGATCTGGCGGTCACCCTGGCGCGGGAAGCGGGGGAGTTCGATCCCATGAGCGCCTTCTTCAAGGCCATGATGGCGGATCCCGTGCTGGCGCGGGTCAGGCTCATCGCCGAACCCTGGGACATCGGCCCCTTCGGCTATCGTCTCGGCCAGTTTCCGAGCCAGTGGCTGGAGATCAACGATCGTTACCGCGACACGGTGCGCGCCTTCTGGCGCGGGGATGCGGGCAAGATGGGGGATTTTGCCACCCGTCTGGTGGGCTCGCGGGATCTCTTCCCGAAGAACTGGCGCTCCCCCCACACCAGCGTCAACTACCTCTGCTATCACGACGGCTTCACCCTCGAAGATCTGGTCTCCTACAACCAGCGCCACAACCAGGCCAACGGCGAGGACAACCGGGACGGCCACGGCAACAACCTCTCCAGCAACCACGGGGTGGAGGGGCCGACGCTCGACCCCAGGGTGAACAACCTGCGCCAGCAGCAGAAGCGCAACCTCATCGCCACCCTGCTGCTGTCACAGGGGACGCCCCACTTCCTGGCCGGGGACGAGATGGGCCGCAGCCAGCTCGGCAACAACAACGCCTACTGTCAGGACAACCAGATAAGCTGGGTGAACTGGCAACTGCGCCCGGAGGACGAGCGGCTGCTTGCCTTCACCCGCCAGATGATGGCGCTGCGGGCGGAGTCCGGGGTCTTCTCCAACCTGAAACTGAGCGACGACGGCTGGAACGGCAAGGCGACCAGCTGTCACCAGGTGAACTGGTATCACCCGGACGGCCATCAGCTCACCGATCAGGACTGGCACGCCCCCATGGGGCAGGCGTTTGCCATGGACATCGGCATGATCGGCTGCACCGGGGAGCGCTGGTACGTGCTGTTCAACGCCAGCGACTATGACATCCAGTTCCGCCTGCCGCCGCCGGGGGAGGGCATGGAGTGGATCCAGACCATCGACACCGCCACCAACGACGGCCTGCCCTTCCTGCCGGACGACATCAAGCGGCAGGTGGCGGTGGGGCGTGCCCACTCCCTCAAGCTGCTGGAGCGGGTCGCCCTGCCGGCGGCGGTGCTGGCGAGTGAAGGGGTGGTGGCAGCGGATGTTGTCGCCGTGTTGCCAACGGGATCACAGTTCCCGCTGGCGGGGTAGAGCCAGGCGCCCTGACTGGGTATGCTGGGCACCGTTATCAGTGGTGAGGAGCCGGAATGAGCAGTAACAACCCTGAACAGTGGCGCGACAAGCTGAGTGCAGAGCAGTTCCACGTCTGCTGGGAGAAAGGGACCGAGCGTCCCTACAGCGGTGCCCTGCTGCACAACCGCAAGAGCGGCGATTACCACTGCGTCTGCTGCAAGCAGGTGCTGTTCCACTCAGGAGCCAAGTTCGACGCGGGCTGCGGCTGGCCCTCGTTCGACCGGGCCATCGAGGGGACGGTGACCTACACCGAGGACAACAGCCACGGCATGAAGCGGGTGGAGATCACCTGCAGCCAGTGCGGCTCCCACCTCGGCCACGTCTTCCCCGACGGGCCGACCGAGACCGGCCAGCGCTACTGCGTCAACAGCCTGAGCCTGGATTTCGAGCCCGACGCCTGATCCCCGACACGACCAGCGGCGCCTCCCTTCGGAGGCGCCGCTTTTTTATCTCCCCCTGTCAGGTGCCGGGCTATGCCAGCGGCAGGCAGATGTCGGTGACCAGCTCATGGGTGGGCACCTCGTGTACAAAGTTGTGGTAGTGGAAGAAGAGCGGAAAATCCCGCAGCTCTTCGCCGCTGGCGGGCAGCCAGTCGCGGTAGAGCGCCCGGGCGCAGTCGGCCAGGAGGTCGTGGGAGCCGTGGTGGCGTACCACGGCGCAGCGCCCGGCCGGGATGAGGGCATTCTTCACGCCCCACTCATTGTCCTCGGCGACGGGGGCCTCGACGCTGCCACAGAGGGTAAAGCGAAACGCCGCACCCTCCGTCGTGGCGGGGTCGTCCGGCGCCAGGCCATAGGTCCGGCTGGTGGCGACCGGGGAGCCGCCCGTGGCCTTGCGCCACTGGATGAAGCGTGCCGCGGTGTCGTTGATGCGCTCGGGCAGGCCCTTATGGGTCAGGGCGGCGACGGCGGTCTGCGGGAACTGGATGATGTCGACTCGCATGGGGTCAATCCTCTTTGTGGGGGGCCGTGGCAGGCAGCGATGCCAGCTGGCCCAGTCCGGGTGCTGTCTGAACTGGCTGGGCGTCAGGCCGAACGTCTGCTTGAAGGCGCGACTGAAAGATTCGCCATGCTGGAAGCCGGCATCGAGGGCGATATCAGTCACCTTGTCCAGAGGAGCGAATGCCAACCGGTAAGAGGCCCGCTTCAGCCGCAGCAGCTGGATGTAACGCCCCAGCGGCACGCCGCAGTAAGCGGCAAATTGCCGATGAAAGTGAAAGGGCGAAAAGTGCGCCACGGCGCTGAGCCGCTCCAGCGACAGGTCGTCGTCGAGATGGCGCTCGATGTGCTCTGTCACCGTTTGAAAGCGTCGGCGGTAGGCCTCTGTCTGGTTGTGATCCATGGTCTCTCCTCTGTGCTGCCCACTATCGGCCAACGGGCCCGAGCTGTCCTGACGTATCTTGCTCTCTTTGCCTCCCCTCGGGGATAAGAGCCATGACCGCCAGCCCGGCGGGCGTTGCCTGACTTGTCGCGGGTTCGTCAGGCCAGCAGCAGGGCTGCCCCCGTCAGCAGGGCGGCGAGGGGCAGCACGGGGAGCCGTGGCACCCGCAGCAGGTAGAAGCCGACGGCGGCCAGCGCCAGATCGGTGGGGGAGAGCACGGCGCTCTGCCACACCGGCTGATAAAGGGCCGCCAGCAGCAGCCCCACCACGGCGGCGTTGATGCCGGCCACGGCCCCCGCCAGACGGGGGCGGGCCAGCCAGTGCTGCCAGCAGGGGCCCAGCGCCCAGAGCAGCAAGAAACCCGGCAGGAAGAGCGCCAGGGTCGCCAGCAGCGCCCCGATGAGGGGAGTGGCGGGCAGCAGCACGGCGCCCAGGTAGGTGGCCAGGGTGAACATGGGGCCGGGTACCAGCTGGGCCAGGCCGTAGCCGGTCAGGAACTGCTGCTCGCTCAGGTGGTGACCCAGGCTCTCCTGCAACAGGGGCAGCACCACGTGACCACCGCCAAACACCAGGCTGCCTGCCCGGTAAAAGTCGGCCAGCAACTGGCTGACGGGGCCGCTCGCCACCAGGGGCAGGCCGACGAACAGCAGGGCGAACAGCAGCAGGGTCGGCCAGTGAGGCTGGCGAGCAGGAGTGGATGCGAGGCCCTGACTCCCCGGGTGCGGCTCGCGCAAGGCACAGAGCAGGGCCGCGCCGAGCAGCATGGCGACCTGGGTCAGAAGACCGGGGGCGCACCAGAGGGCGGCGGCGGTGGCCACCATGACCCCCTGTTGCAGCGCCGTCTTGCAGAACTGGCGGCTCATGGTGAGCACGGCATCCGCCACCACGACGAGCGCCAGCAGCTTGAGGCCGTGCAGGGCGGCGTCCAGCCAGAGGTTGCCCGCAAGCTGACCCAGACCGACGGCGGCCGCCAGCAACAGCAGGAAGGAGGGGAGGGTAAAGCCGACGAAGGCAGCCAGGGCGCCGCCGATGCCGGCGCGGTGGCGACCGATGGCAAAGCCGAGCTGGCTGGAGGCCGGACCCGGCAGCAGTTGGCACAGGGCCAGCAACTGGGCGAACTCCCCTTGGTTCAGCCAGCCCAGCCGCTGGACAAAGGTGCGCTGAAAATAGCCGATATGGGCGGCCGGCCCGCCAAAACTGATGCATCCCAGCCACAAGAACTGCATGAATACCTGTCCCATCTTCCCCTCCTCGTCATCATCCTGGCTCGGATAATATGACAAAAAAGTGACAGTTTGGTGACGGTACGCCCTCCCGCGCAGCCTGCCATCAACAGAGGCTGGCAGGGTGGCGGGTCGCCTCCGCCAGCTGACGAGAGGTACCGGGGTGACGCGCGGCAGCCTGCCGGTGAGGGTCAGGGGGCAGGTTGTGCCTGGGGCAGGTAGCATTGTCCCGCCAGCCAGCAGGCGATGGACTGGCGGCTGGCGTCGAAGTGAGGCTCGGGCAGAGTGTGCGGGTCGCACCAGATCCAGCCCTCGCACTTCTCCGGCTCCAGCAGTTGCGGCTCCCCTTCCACCTCGGCCAGCAGGGTGACAGAGACGTAGTGCAGCCCGCTCTCGCGCCAGGTCTCCAGGTTGTTGGTGACGGCGATGACGCGAGGCTGCCGGATGACGAAGCCGGTCTCCTCTTCCACCTCCCGGATGGCCGCCGACTCGAAGGTCTCCCCCAGCTCCAGATGGCCGCCGGCGATGGACCAGTAGGGGGCATGGCTGCCCTTGCGCTTGCCGAGCAGTACCTGGCCCTGGCCATTGGTGAGAATGACGCCGACACCGACGCGGGGATAGGGGGTAGACATAGGGGAGGCTCCTTGCTGAAACGGCGGGGTGCGCCAGGGAAAACGGGCCCACCTTAGGGGGGATGGGCCCGTTGTGCAAGCCGCCTGTTCAAGGGCGATCGGATGCCGATTTTCCATCGCTTAAACGGATGGGTCTGGCGACATTCTATCTGTTAAATAGATGGGAAATGCCCCCGGATCAGGGCAGTTTGACCAGCATCTTGCCGGTATTGCGGCCCTGGAACAGTCCGATAAAGGCTTGCGG
The DNA here is from genome assembly GCF_017939245.1 of Aeromonas sp. PrichA-15. Classification (NCBI taxonomy): domain Bacteria; kingdom Pseudomonadati; phylum Pseudomonadota; class Gammaproteobacteria; order Aeromonadales; family Aeromonadaceae; genus Aeromonas; species Aeromonas sp. PrichA-15. Next base: position 16,283 of record NZ_JAGKRH010000062.1, read on the forward strand.
CATGCTGGCCAGCCCCTCGCTGACGGTCTCCTCGGCCTGGAGGGTGCCCGCTTCGAAGGCCGGCATGGCCTCGGCCAGGAACTCCCCGTAGTGTTGCCAGTGATCGGAGACCAGCAGCCCCTGCATCAGGATGCGCTTGCGGATCACCTGGGAGAGGTTGCGCGGGCCGCTGGCCTGGCCGTTGCTGTTGTACTGCTCGATGAGGCCGCACAGCACGATGCGCCCGTGCACCACCAGGTGGTTGAGGGCGGCATCCAGCATGGCGCCCCCCACGTTCTCGAAGTAGACGTGGATGCCTTCGGGGGCGAGGCGGGCCAGCTCGGCGTCGAGATCCGGGGTCTCCCGGTAGTTGATCACCGCATCGGCACCCAGGGTCTTGAGGTAGGCGACCTTGTCGGTCGAGCCGGTGGAGCCGATGACCCTGGCCCCCGCCTGCTTGGCGAGCTGGACCGCCATGGTGCCGACCGCCCCGGAGGCCGCCGAGACCAGCAGGGTTTCACCGGCCTTCAGGTGTGCCACCTTGTGCAGGCCCGCCCAGGCGGTCATGCCCGGCATGCCGAGGGCGCCGAGGAAGCGCTGGGGCGGCAGGGTGGTGTCGGGCAGACGGGTGAGCTGGGCGGCGTTTGCCACGAAGGCATCCCGCCAGCCCAGCATGCTGCTCACCTTGTCCCCCACCTTGAAATCGGGGTGGCGCGATGCCTGTACCGTGCCGATGGCGCCGCCGTCGAGGGGACCGTTGAGGGGGAAGGGGGGAACGTAGCTTTTTGCCTCGCTCATGCGGCCGCGCATGTAGGGGTCCACCGACAGCCACTGGTTGGCGACCTGCACCTCTCCCTCCTGCAGGGCGGGCAGGGGCACGTCCCGGAGGGCGAAGTCCTCCAGGGTGGGGAGACCGGTGGGGCGACGCAGCAGTTGGATTTGATGGCTGATGGCATTCATGGGCATTCTCCGGCAGTGGGGCCGCGCGTCGGGCGGCGGCCTGGTATTTTTGTTTGTGTGCAAACTAAAATCAGGGTAGTCCTGAACGCGGGGGCTGGCAACTGTTTTGTGTGCAAACTATTCAGCCCCGAAGTTGATGGGGTATACTGCCCCCCTTGTCGTCAGCGAGGTCCTCCATGAGCGAATTGAAAAAGCAGGTCTGTTTTGCCCTCTACAGCGCCTCCAATGCGGTGATGCGTGCCTATCGGCCGCTGCTGGACAAGCTGGATCTCACCTATACCCAGTACCTGGTGATGCTCTCGCTCTGGGCCCGGGACGAGGTCAGCCTCAAGGAGATAGGGCAGGAGACCGGACTGGATGCGGGCACCCTGACCCCCATCGTCAAGCGGCTGGAGAGCAAGGGGTGGCTGACCCGCACCGTCTCCCACGAGGATGAGCGGCAAAAGTGCATCAGTCTGACCGAGGCGGGACGCCAGTTGCAGCAGGAGGTCAGGGAGTGCTGTCTGGCGGACAGCTTGCGCAACCAGGTGGATCTGGCCGATGCTGAGTTGGCCCAGCTCAAGCAGCTTTGCGATCGCGTGGCGGCGCAGCTGGGGCGCTGATCCCTTTTCCCGTCAGGAGTGACCCGATGAAACCCATGCAATCCCTGCTTCCTCTGTTTGCCATCCTGCTGTGCGCCTGCGCCGATACCTCCTATCCCCGTTCCGAGTTGCAGATCGACGATGCCGATGCCTGGCAGGCCATCTGCAAGGACGGGGTCCGGGTGAGGGCGGTCACCGACGAGGGGATCTGTGCGGATCACCGCGGGGTGGCCATGTGGACAAATAAACCAAGGGCTGCACGGATGGCAGAAGAAGCGGCCAAGTAGTGTGACCTGTACGACATAAAATGACATGACCGGCCATGGAGCCGGTTTTTTTCGCGATCTTGCCAGCACTTTGGCACCTTGTTCATGGTGCACTCATTTTTCTCTTCCCATACTGGCCCTCAAGGTAGCAAACCAACAGGAGAGAGAGATGCAATCATCCATCGTCGGGCTCTCCATTCTGTGGGGGCTGGCCAGCTTTGGTGTACAGGGGGATTTCATCGAGAGCCGTGATACCGCCTCCCCCTCCTGGCAGGCCGAGTCCAGAGTAGAGATGGAAGGGTACTTGATGGAGTCGTTGGGCGCCGATCGCTGGGTGTTCGACAACGGCAGCGAGAGCCTGGAAATCTCTCTGCCCAAAGGGCAGTGGGTGTCGACCGGTGAGCGGCTGCGGCTGCGCGGCGAACCCCTGCAGGAGCAGAGCGGCTGGTTGCTGCAGGTGCAGGACGTCAGCCAGGTCGAGGCATGACGAGGCGTTCGCCACCTGGCGGCGCGATGGCGCCCGCGGGCTGTGTTGACCGCGAATGCCCTTGATAGCAGAGACAAGAAGAGGAGGCCCGGGCCTCCTCTTGCTTTTGGTGCTCCCCGGATGAGGGGTGGGTTGTCAGCCCAGGTGGTTGAGGGGCAGGGCGGTCTTGTGCTTGATGCGGCGCAGCACGAAGCTTGAACGCACCCCGGTCACGCCGGAGATGTGGGTCAGCTTGTCCAGCAGGAAGTGCTGGTAGTGCTCCATGTCCCGCACCACCACCTTGAGCTGGTAATCCGCATCGTTGCCGGTGATGAGGTCGCACTCCAGCACTTCGGGCAGATCCTTGACGGCGCGATCGAAGTTCTCGAACCGCTCCGGAGTGTGCCTGTCCATGGAGATGTGAATGTAGGCGGTGAGGGTCAGCCCCAGCTGGCGGGCATTGAGCAGGGTGACATGGGTATCGATGAGACCGGCATCCTCCAGCGCCTTGACCCGGCGCGAGCAGGGGGAGGGGGAGAGCCCGACCAGCTCGGCCAGCTCCAGGTTGCTGATGCGGCCATTTTCCTGCATCAGCTCCAGAATATGCCTGTCTATACGATCAAGTTTCAGCATTCTCCGTACCTCTTCGCAATTACTAATCCACTTTTCCTAGATTAAGGGTGAACTATTGCAAAAACAACTGAAAATACCTGCTACTTCACAACCACTCACCGCATCGCGGGGAGTACCATGGTTACATCTTCCGGTGGCAAGACAGGCGCCCGACCAGGCACCTGTGGTGAAGGACCTTACCGGGTCAAGAGCCCCATCAGCCGTTCGACCTTATCGGGAAACAACGGGCTGGAACGAGAGCACCCCCTCCCCGAAGGCAACAAAGCAGGCATCCCGGCGCCTGCTTTGTTGTTTTTGCGTTCCGCCCGCTCAGGGGCAGGGCGGCCGGATGCGATAGAGGCAGCGGCTGTCCCCCTCCAGCAGATACTGCTCCCGCTCCACCTCGGCCGGCGCCAGCAACCGGCGAAACAGCGCCAGCTCGCTGCGGCAAAAGCCCCGACAGGCCCTGGCTGCACTGCAGATGGGGCAGTGACTCTCCCACCACAGCCAGCTGCCGTCCTCCTCCTGCGACATGTCCGCCATATACCCCTCCTGGGTGCGCAGCGCCTTGAGCGTCATCAGCCTGTCTGCCAGCGCCGGTTGGGTCAGCCTGGATTCATAGCGTGCCTGCATCTGCAGCTCCCGCCGCGTGATGAGCTGCTCCATGCCCGCGTCGCCAAACACCTGCCGGATATCGTCGATCAGCTGCAGGGTCAGATCGCCATGGGTGTCGGGGAAGCGCTGCCAGGCCTGGTCGGTGAGGTGCCACAGGCGCACCGGGCGACCGCGGCCGCGGGCCTCGTCGCTAAACCCCACCCAGCCCTCGGACTCCAGGGCCATCAGGTGCTGGCGCGCCCCCATGGACGTCATCTGCAACTGGTCGCCGAGTTCGGCGGCGCTCTGGGGGCCGCGGGTTTTCAGCAGATAGAGGATCTTGTCGGTACTGGCGTTCATGGGGGCTCCGGTGGTGGGTATCGGTGCGGTGACCGCCTGGATGAGGTCATTATGGGTAGCAGGGCGATTTAAATCAACAATCTGCTTTACTTAATGGACGACCCCTCACAATATAAATAAACCTATAACTTTATTTAATGAGGCGAAGATGGAAGGGATCAAGGGACAGGCGACCCTCTGGGTATTGGTGATGACGGTGACGCTGGCGGTGGCGGGATTCAGCCTGCCTTCCCCCGTCCTGGCGCCGCTGCTGCTGGATCCGGCCCAGGGCATGCTGACGCCACAGGCGTCGGACTGGAGCCGCAAGGTGTGGCTTGGCGTCATCATGGGGCTCTATCCGTTGTTTCAACTGCTGGGGGCCCCCTTGCTTGGCCGTCTCTCCGATCGCCATGGGCGCAAGCCGGTGCTGACCCTCTGTCTGGTGGGGGTGCTGGCGGGGTATGTGCTGATGGCCCTTGGCATCGCCTGGCGTTCCCTGCCGCTCTTGCTGCTGAGCCGGGTGGTGGAGGGCTTCTTCAACGGCGACATCGCCATCGTGCAGGCGATGGCGGCGGACATGAGCACGGCCAGGACCAAGGCCCGCAACTTCGCCCGCATCAACATCGGCATGAACCTGGGCTGGGTGGTGGGCCCCATGATCGGAGGCTATGCGGCCGTGGTCTCGGGGGATTACAGCCTGGCGGCCTGGCTGGCGGTGGGGATGACGGTGATCAACCTGCTGCTGGTGCTCTGGCTGCTGCCCAATCGTCCCCCGGTGCCGGCGACCCGGGATGAGGCTCCCCTCTCGACCCGCCAATTGCTGCTGCAACCTCGTCTCCTGCCCTACTTTGCCTTGACCCTGGCAAGCTACGGGGCGGTGCAGCTCTACTTCACCTACTTCAATGTCTGGCTGGTGGAGCGGCTGGCATGGGATCCGGTGCAACTGGCCCAGGCCGCCGTGCTGGTGAGCGTGCCCATGATGCTGGGCTCCTGGATCGGTGAGCAGCTGGCACGGCACTGGCGCGGCAGCTCCCTTGGCATCGTCGGCCACCTGGTGATGGCGGCGGGCATGCTGATGTTCATCCTGCCGACCCAGTGGTGGGGGCTCGCGCTCACCTTCATCCCGGCCGGCATCGGCATGAGTCTGGGGGAGCTGGCCACCTCGGTGGCGGTCTCCAACCGCAGCCATGCCAGCCAGCAGGGGCAGGCGATGGGGCTCTACCGCGGTCTGGCGGTGGGCAGCGAGATCCTGGCGGTGGTGCTGGGCAGCCTGGTGCTGCTGGCGGGGACCGAGTGGCCCTTCTACCTGGCCGGCCTCTGCGGCGTGATCTGTGCCCTCGGTTTCTACGGATTGCGCAGACGGGCGGACAGGCGAAACGCCGTGGCCGGGTGCGCCGAGGCGGGCTGACGAAGGGCGCGGGGATCACAGTTCGGCGACGGGATGGCGGGCCGGACTTGCATCGCGGCGCCGAGTCTGGGACGGTATGGCTCTTTGCTCCGCTTTTCCCGACCCCCCGGCGAGCGCGTCTCCCATCATGGGCCTTGCGATGCCCAGTCCGTATTCCCGGCGGTGAGATGTGTCGTCATGGCACTGGAAACGGGAGGGGATGGCGCCGCACCCGTCTCGACATTCTTGGAGGTGATATGAGTCGTTATCAGGCCATTGCATTGGACATGGACGGTACCCTGCTGAACCGGGATCACAAGATCTCGTCCGCTACCCGGGCTGCCCTGGCCCAGGCCCGGGCCCACGACATCAAGGTGCTGCTGGTGACGGGTCGCCACTTCATGACGGCCCGTCCCTTCCACCACGAGCTGGCCCTCGACACCCCCATCATCTGCAGCAACGGCGCCTACCTCTATGATCCGGTGCAGGAGAGGATCCTCGCCGGGGATCCCCTGGCCGTGGCGCCTCTCACCACCCTGCTGGAGGAGGTGCAGGCCCAGCAGATGGGGGCGCTGTTCCACCTGGGGGACGGCATCGGCTACCTGGGCTGCGAGGAGCACGTGGGCCGGATGCGGCGCTGGTCGGCAACCCAGCCGGATCACCTCAAGGTCTCCCTGCTGCCCGCCGAGGATATCGAGTCCTGGTTGCAGTCCCCCATCTGGAAGCTGGAGTTGTTCAACCAGGACCCCGGCCGGTTGCACCGTTTCGTCGGGGAGGTGGTGGAGAGACTGCCCTTCACCCGTGACTGGGCGGCCCCCTATGCGGTGGAGCTGGTGCAGCCCGGTTGCAGCAAGGGCAACCGGCTGGCCCAATGGGCGGCGAGCGAGGGGATCGCCATGGAGAACCTGGTGGCCTTTGGCGACAACAACAACGACATCAGCATGTTCGAGCAGGTGGGGCTGGCGGTGGCCATAGGCAATGCGGCGCCCCAGATCCAGGCCCATGCAGACCGGGTCACCGCGGATCACAACGAGGATGGCATCGCCCTGGCGTTGCAGCGCTGGGTCCTGCCCGCCTGAGGGGAAAAACAGTCTGCGGCATAAACAGAAAGGGGCCATGTCGGCCCCTTTTTGTCAGCTCCCGAAGGAGAACTGGATCACCCGATCCGGGAAGCGCAGCCGGTTGTAGTCCCGGTATACCCCTTCGTAGTGACGGATGGCGCGCTCGCGCTGGGCACGATAGTAGTCGCGCTGGCGGCTGTCGCTCTCGCCCCGGATCTGCTGATCCAACTGGTGGATGCTCCGCTCGGTGCGCTCCAGCTCCTGCTGCAATTCGCCGAGGCGCTGCTCCAGCAGGTACTCCTTGCGGCCGCGCTCGAACTGGGTGAGGAAGCTGGTGTCGTTGGGGCAGACCCCCAGGTATTCGCTCCCCTCCCGTCCCTTGCTGTAGGCAAGCTCGGGGATGCAATAGAGCTCCAGCCCCTTGGCGTAGCCGCGCTGCCACTCCGCCTCATCCACCTTGAGGCCGTACTCCCCGCAGGTCTTCTGATAGTCGCGGGTGGCGCTCCGGGTCTTGCCCTGCTCCCCGTCCTGATAGCCCTGGTTGTACCAGCTCATGGCACGGCACTCCTCCTCCGAGAGGGAACTGCACCCGGCGAGCAGGAAGGGAAGGGTCAACAACAGGATCTTGGGGGACATGAGGGGGCTCCGACAGCAAAGGGGGTGGGGCATTCTAGAAGAGGAGGCCCGTCCGGGACAAGCACCGGGCGAGGGGGCCGTATCATGATGTTTTTATCAGTATTTTCAAGCCGTTGTAGACGGGCTTCTGGCAGCCTTTTCTTGCCGGGGGAGGCAGGGTAAACTGCGCCTACTTTTAACTGGCATGTAACATAAAAACAATGAAAGTCCTGACCGTCGATTATCGCTCCCCCGATGCGGCCGAGCGCTTCACCGAATCCCTGCGCACCACCGGCTTCGGGGTGCTGACTCACCACCCCATCCCGAAGGAGCTGGTGCAGTCCATCTATGACAACTGGTATCGCTTCTTCATGAGCGAACAGAAGCAGGATTTCCTGTTCAATCGCGAGACCCAGGACGGCTACTTCCCGCCCTCGGTGTCCGAGGTGGCCAAGGGGCACAGCCAGAAGGACATCAAGGAGTACTTCCACATCTATCCCTGGGGCCAGATGCCGGCAGAGCTGAAAGAGCAGGCGATGGAGTACTACCGCCTCGCCAACGATCTGGCCGCCGAGCTGCTGGGCTGGGTGGAGCAACACACCCCGGGCGATATCGCCGCCCACTACAGCTGCCCGCTCTCCTCCATGATCGAAGAGAGCCACAAGACCCTGCTGCGGGTGCTTCACTACCCGCCCTTCGACGGCACCGAGGAGCCGGGTGCCATCCGCGCCGCCGCCCATGAAGACATCAACCTGCTGACCATTCTGCCCGCCTCCAACGAGCCGGGCCTGCAGGTGAAAGGTTCAGACGGGGAGTGGATGGACGTGCCCTGCGATTTCGGCACCCTCATCATCAACATCGGCGACATGCTGCAGGAGGCCTCCCGCGGCTACTACCCCTCTACCACCCACAGGGTCATCAACCCGACCGGGGGCAGTGCCGCCAAGTCCCGCATCTCCTTGCCGCTCTTCCTGCACCCCCGTCCGGATGTGGTGCTCTCGGAGCGTCACACCGCCCACAGCTATCTGATGGAGCGGTTGCGGGAGCTGGGGGTCATCTAATCCCGCCAGACCCGAGCAGACAACAAACCGGAGCATACCCGCTCCGGTTTTTATTTTGTGGCACGATTGGTGGATTATCCGAACTTTATTGGTTAATGATGCTAAAAACTGAGTTTTATATCGGATATACGCCGAGTGATTGCGCGCCCGCGGGCGTACTCTGAGCGCCATTTCGTGCCTCGCTGGCAGGCCCTTCCCGTGGAGTTCTTATGAAGCAGTCTCAATGGTCATCCCGGCTCGGTTACATCCTGGCCGCCGCAGGTTCCGCGGTCGGTCTCGGCGCCATCTGGAAGTTCCCTTATGTCACCGCCGCCAACGGTGGCGGCGCCTTCCTGCTGGTCTTTCTGTTGTTCAGCTTCACCCTGGGGGTGGCGGTGCTGATGGGGGAGACCTTGATCGGCAGCCTGACCCGGCGCGGGGTGGTGGGCGCCTTTGGTGAACTGATGGGCAGGCGCTGGCGCTGGGTCGGTGCCATGGGCTTGCTGTGCAGCCTGCTCATCTTCTGTTTCTACAGCGTGGTGGGCGGCTGGACCCTGGGGTACACGGGCATGGCCCTGGCGGGGGAGCTGCAACAGGGGGACGGCGCGGCACTGACAGCCCGTTTCAACGACTACGTCGGTGATCCGCTCTGGTCGGTGCTGACCCACCTGCTGTTTGCCGGCTTGACCTGGTGGTTCGTGCGGGGCGGCGTGCAACAAGGGGTGGAGCGCACCCTGCGCTGGATGATGCCGGCCCTGTTCATCATGATCTTGCTGCTGGTGGCCTTCGGCCTCACCCTGCCGGGCGCCATGGGCGGGGTGCGCCACTTCCTGATGCCCGATTTCAGCAAGCTCGGCATGTCGGGTGTGCTGGACGCCATGGGGCTGGCCTTTTTCTCCCTCTCCATCGGCCTTGGCATCCACACCACCTATGGCGCCTACCTGCCTTCCAGCGAAGGGGTCGGTCGCTCCAGCCTCTGGGTAGTGCTGCTGGCGAGCGTCATCGCCGTGCTGGCGGGCCTGATGATCTTCCCGGTACTGGCGGCGACCGGTATTGACCCGGCCTCGGGCCCGGGCCTCACCTTCATGACCATGCCGGCGGTGTTCCAGCAACTGCCCTTCGGCCAGGGGCTGGCGGTGGTGTTCTTCTCCCTGTTGGTGGTGGCGGCGCTCTCCTCCTCCATCTCCCTGCTGGAGCATTTGCAGTGCTTCCTGTGCGAGAGCCTGGGCTGGTCCCGCCGCGCGGCGTGCAACCTGGTCATTGCCCTGGTGATGGCGGGTGGCATCCCGGTGAGCCTGTCGTTCGGTCCCTGGGCCACCCTGACCCTGTTTGGCAAGAACATCTTCGAGTTGCTGGACTTCATCACCTCCAACCTGATGATGCCCCTGTTCGGGCTGGCCCTGACGCTGCTGCTGGGCTGGCGGCTCGGTCGCCAGGCGCTGCCCGAAGGGCTGGCTCCCCACTGGCGAGCCCTGCTGATGGGCTGCTGGCGCTGGCTGGCTCCCCTGCTCATTGGCGGCATTCTGGTGCGCGGCCTGGTGTAGGGAGGGTTGGTCATCTCTGCCACTCCCCAACCGGGCTGGCTGGGGAGTGGGGTGGCAGGATTGACTCTTTATAAAAGTCCGCTATTTAAAAATAAACAGAGTAACGATCTGAAATTTCGATATTTTATTTTGGTTAAATCTGTTTTTGGTTCTGTTTTAGACTATTTCCTGTCAACTTCTCTTGCCATGGTTTAGGCTGTGGCTCCTTTTTACCGTGCAGGCGTCGCCCTCCCATGTCACCCCTTATCGCTCTCTGTGGCCGATTTAGCCCCTTCCTGGAGAGGTGACCTTGCAGGTGTCGTTTGTCTGACTGTTCATTGCAAAGGTCGCCCTCAGGCGCAATGCTGTTCAGATAAGCACTTTTTTGACTGATTATTCATAAATTGGATTTGAGTTGAGGGGGCAAGGCTGTGTCCAGTCGATCTTCCTCCAGCCTTTATCCAGCGGGGCTTGCAATAGAAAGAGGGAGGCATCATGCCTCCCTCGCTTTTTTGTCCTGATACTACGTGGACTGGAACTCAAATTCTCTTAAGTGAACAGCATTGCGCCCTCAGGCGGCCTTTTTTGTTGCGGCGCACACCGCGTCTAGCCATGGAGTATCGAACTGATGTTGTCTTGCCCGGAGGTTGTATGAGCCAGGTTCAGTGGTCTTCCCGTATTGGTCATGTGCTGGCGGCCGCCGGCTCGGCGATCGGCCTTGGCGCCATCTGGAAGTTTCCCTATGTGACAGCCACCAACGGGGGCGGTGCCTTCCTGCTGGTGTTCCTGCTCTTCAGCTTCACCCTGGGGGTCGCGGTGCTGGTGGGGGAGACCCTGCTCGGCAGCCGCAGCCAGCGCGGCGTGCTCGGCGCCTTCCACAAGCTGGTGGGGCCGAACTGGCGCTGGATGGGTTACATGGGGATCCTGTGTGGCTTCTTCATCTACAGCTTCTACAGCGTGGTGGGGGGCTGGACCGTCGGCTATGCGGTCCTGGCCGTGGGCGGCGAGCTCAACCTGAGTGAGGCGAGCACCCTCACCGCACTCTTTACCGGTTATGTGAGCGATCCCCTCTGGCCGGCCCTCACCCATCTCGTCTTCGCCGGGCTCACCTGGTGGTTCGTGCAGGGAGGGCTGCAACAGGGGGTGGAGCGGGCGCTGCGCTGGATGATGCCGGCCCTGTTCGTGATGATGCTGCTCCTGGTGGTGACCGGGCTCTCCATGCCGGGGGCCATGGCCGGGGTACGGCAGTTCCTGATGCCCGACTTCTCCCACCTGACGGGACAGGGGGTGCTCGACGCCCTGGGGCTGGCGTTCTTCTCCCTCTCCATTGGCCTCGGGGTACACACCACCTATGGCGCCTACCTGCCGAGCAGTGACGGGGCGCTGCGCTCCGGGGTCTGGGTGGTCACCCTGGCGAGCTGCATCTCGGTGCTGGCGGGGCTGATGATCTTCCCAGTGCTGGCCTCCACCGGCATCGATCCTGCCGCCGGCCCCGGCCTCACCTTCATGACCATGCCGGCGGTGTTCAACCACCTGCCGTTCGGTCAGGGGCTGGCGGTGATCTTCTTCCTGCTGCTGCTGGTGGCGGCGCTCTCCTCCTCCATCTCCATGCTGGAGCACCTGGTGCGCTTCACCACCGAGGAGTGGGGCTGGTCGCGCCGCAATGCCTGCCGAGTGCTGACCCTGCTCATCATGGCCTGCGGCATTCCGGCCAGTCTGTCGTTCGGGCCCTGGGCTGACTACACCCTGTTTGGCAAGACCCTGTTCGATCTGCTGGATTACCTCACCTCCAACCTGATGATGCCCCTGTTCGGTCTGGTGCTGACCCTGCTGCTTGGCTGGAAGCTGGGGGACAGTATTGTGCCTGCGGATCTCTCGCCGCTGATGCGTGGTGCGCTGCTCTGGTGCTGGCGGCTGGTCGCCCCTCTGCTGATCGCGGGGATCCTGGTGCGGGGCTTGTTGTAACGCACCTGCCAGGGCGGCATGCACCGCTCTGGATGGCTATAGGCCCTGATGGGGACCGGGGGGCGGCAGTTTGGGGGCCAGGTGGGATCTCACCTGTTGCAGGGTCTCCCGATAGGCGTTCCCATGGTGTTCCAGGAAGGCGGCACTGTGGTTGAGACGCTGCTCCAGCCTGTCCACCAGGCGGGCCACCGCCGGGGCCGCCATGCCGGCGGGCCAGCACTGGGTCAGCAATACCAGCAGTTGCCAGGCATCCCCCGCCTGGGCCGGGAATCGCTCCTGCAGGGTCAGAGCACTCTGCACGGCGAGCTGGAGCTGACCCGTGGTCATGGCCCGTTGCCGCTCCTCGCGCAGCTGGGTCAGCAGCTGCTCCCGCTGCGCCAGTTGCCGCGCCAGATCGTCGACCACCTGCAAAATGAGCCCCTGCAACAGCGGGGTCTGTGCCACCGGCCCCTGATATTGGCCGAGCTGGGCCAGATAACGCTGGGCATGGTGGGGAAGCCCGCAGAACTGGCTGACGGCCACCCCGAGCAACTGGTTGAGGTGATTGTCCCGCGTCGCCTCCGGCGGGTGCTTGGCCAGCAGCATCAAGGCGTCATCGAATCGATAATCCAGACCCAGCATCAGGGCGCGCAGCAGTCCCTCCTCGTGGGCCCGCAGGGTCACGGCCTGCTGGCCGAGCTCCTCCAGGGCCTGCTGCAGCCCATGAACTCTGGCCTCTCCCGGTGGATGCCAGAGCACCGCCAGGGTCGCATCCAGCAGGCAGCGTTCGACGGAGTGGCGAAACGTCTGTTTGGGGAAGTAGCGCAGGATGAAATCGGTGGCCTGCGCCAGCACCTGACCTTCATCCCTTCGCAGCAAGGCCAGCAAAATGGCCACCTGGCGCCACTGCGGCTGCCAGGGGCAGCGTTGGAGCAAGCCTGACAAGGTTTCCCAGGCCGGATCCCACTGCGCCTCGTGCAGTTGGCAGGCGAGAACCAGCGCCTGATGGATGACGGGGGGCAGTCGCTCCCGGTTGCGGGCCAGATCCTTGTGGGCACTCTCCACCCGGTTCAGCCCGAGCAGGGCCTGGTTCAGCCCCTGGCGTGGCCACCAGGCATCGTGCTCCGTGGTGCAGATGGCGTAGTGCTGGGCGGCCTGCACCCGTTCCCCGGCTTGCAGCAGCATGTAGCCCTTTACCCTGTCCATCTGCGCTTCAAGCCCCTTGTGGCTGGCGTACCGGTAAAGCAGATCCTCGCACTGGGCGCAGGCGCTGCGCCATTCCCTGAGCGCCATGGGGGTGGCCAGGGGGCGGGTCACCGTGGTCAGTGCCAGCAGCGCTTGCAGGCTGTACGCCAGCTGCTCCGTGGTGAAGGGCACGGCCAGACGCAGGGCGAAATAGAGGTCGGAGGGGGGGAACTGGCCGGTGTCCTCGTCCTGCTCCAGCAGCAGGAGCACGCAGCCGGGCGCGAGCAGGCCCAGGTGGTGTGCTTCATGCAGCAGCCTGACGCCCTCGTGGGCCTGGTGGTGATACTGGCGGCAAAGAATGGCATCGAAGGCGTGCTGGCGCAGCAGGGCGGGCAGGCTTGCAATCTCTTTGCAGTGGAACAGCTCGGTGGGGGGCTGCCCCAGATCACTCAGTCCCTGGGTGAGGGTCGAGCCCATCATGGCATCGTCTTCGATGAGGAGGATCTGCATCTTTGACGCTCCTTCGCCGGTCGGGGGTGGCGAGGTTGGATTCAAAGTTAGCCTCCACTCTCCCGCGAGAGTCAGAGGGGGTCAATACCCCACCTGGGTCAGAGATGGCTCAGTGCCGGCCTTCGGCGGGGCAAAGAAAGCGTCACTGAAGGCCGGGCCCCCTGGCCGAGAAGGGGCAGTCCCGCTGCGGGACACGCAGCTCCCCGGCTCCCGACTCTCCCTGCCAGGCGAGCTCGAGCTGGCCCAGGCGCCCGAGGCGGCGCAGCTCGAACTCGTAGCGCAGGCAGGGGTTGTCGGTGGGCAGCTGCGTCATCCCGGCGGGCAGCCGGTAGTCGTAGCGCAGCAGGGGCCATCTTGCAGCCGGCTTTGCACGGGCACCAGTCCCTCCGCCGTCGGTGCGGGGGCCTTGAGATAGCGGGGCAGCGCCACCGGGGCGTCGATGGCTTTTTGATAGTGAAGGCCGTTCATGGCTGCCAACTCCTCCTCCAGCCGCGTCAGCTCCCCCTCCAGCCCGCTCAGGGCGGCGCCAAGCTGTTGATGGGCCGGGGAGGCGCAGCCTCCCAGCAGCAGGGTCGCGATCAGCAGGGCGGGACGGACGGCAGACATGAAGGTTCCTCGGGTGCCAGGGTCAATGACTATAGCAGGGGATTGGTGGGCGGCGTGCCCCTCAGCAGCCCGGCGAGGCGCTCCAGCCCTTCGGCGACGCGGGCGTCGGTGGCGGGCTGACTCAGGCTGAGGCGTACTCCCTGCGGGGCGGCAAACTGGCCGGCGGCGAAGTGTTCTCCGCTGGCGACCCCCACGTCAAGGGCGTTGGCGGCCTCCGCAAACTCCTGGCTGCGCCAGGGCTCGGGCAGCGGCAGCCAGGCGTGCATAGACCCCGGCTGCCAGCGCGCTCCCGGCAACAGGTGGCGCAGGAGCTCACCCCGGCGCGCCAGGATTTTTCGCTGGTGTTCGATGAGCGGCATGATCTGGCGCTGGCTCACCAGCTTGCAGGCCAGCTCGATGAGCAGCGGACTCACCATCCAGCTCGACAGCCGCATCGCCTGGGCGAAGCCGTTGCGAAGGGCGGGAGGGGACAACACGAAGCCGACCCGCAGGCCGCCGCAGGCGATCTTGGCGAGACTGCCGAGGTAGATGACCCGTTCCGGAGCCAGGTTGACCAGCGGCGGGAGCGCACTTTCGGGCAGCAGGCCGTTGACGTCATCCTCGACGATCAGCAGATCGTGGCGACGGGCGATGGCGACGATGGCGTCGCGCCGCGCCAGGCTCATGGTGGCCGTGGTGGGGTTTTGCAGGGTGGGGGTGAGGTAGAGCAGCTTGGCCCGGCGGGTACGGCACGCGGCATCCAGCGCCTCTGGCAGCAGTCCCTCCTCATCCATCGCCAGTCCCACCACCTGATTCTTGAGCTGGCGTGCATTGCCCAGCATGCCGGGGTAGCTCAGTCCCTCGCAAAACAGGGTCTCTCCCACGCAGCCGGTGGCAAGCAGGGCCAGCATGATGCCGTGCTGGGCCCCATGGCTGAACAGCAGGCGATCTTCGCTCGCCGTGATGCCCTGCTCGGCGAGCCAGTCGACGAACAGCTGGCGTTGTGCGGGGCGTCCCGCCTCCTTGTCATAACCGAGCAGGCCGTTGAGATCCCCCTGCGCCAGCTCGGTGAGCAGGGGCCTGATGATGGCGCCCCTGTCCAGCTGGACCGGGAGGTTCTGCCACAGCTCGATGCGCTGGCTGTCTTCATTGCGGATCACCCATTCGTTGGCGGGATCCGCCGCTCCCCTGACCCAGGTGCCGTGCCCGACCCGGGCCGCCAGCAGGCCCCGTCGCTCCGCCTCGGTGTAGGCGCGGGTGACGGTGCCCACGGTGACCCCCAGCTTGTCTGCCAGGGCCCTGTGGGTCGGCAGCCGGGTCTCGGGTGAGAGGATACCGGTGGCGATGGCCTGCTCGATGGCCTTGACCAGTTTGAGGTAGAGGGGCCCCTCGAAAGGGGTGAGGTCGGGCGTCCAGGTTGTCATGGTGACAATAAATCCATTGATCCAAGATTGTCCGCAATATAGCGTGATTATCAGCCTGTACACAACCAACAAGCACACATTGTATCGGTACAATGTGGCGAGAAAGGAGTCTCCCCATGACCATCGAATGGTATGCCACCCTGTTTGGCTTCGCCCTGCTCACCTGCGGCACGCCCGGGCCGAATAACCTGATGTTGACGGCGTCCGGTGCCAACTTCGGCGTGCGTCGCACCCTGCCCCATCTCATCGGGGTGGCGGTGGGCCAGCCTGTGCTGCAACTGGTGCTGGCGCTCGGCTTCTATCCGCTGTTCGAGCGCTGGCCCTTGCTCAAGCTGAGCCTGCAGGTGCTGGGCAGCCTTTACCTGCTGTGGCTGGCGTGGCGCATCGCGGTGGCAGGCGCCCCCGGAGATCCCGCCAGCCGTGCCCGCCCCTTGACCCTGCTTGAAGGGCTGGGCTTCCAGTTCCTCAATCCCAAGGCGTGGATGATGGGGATCTCGGCCATCAGTCTGTTCAGCCTGCCGGGGAGCGACTACTGGCCGAGCATGTGGGGCATCATGAGTGTCTTCCCCATGGCGGGGTTCCCGGTCTGCTTCGCCTGGGTGATGTTTGGCCATCAGCTCAGCCGCTGGATCAACTCGGACAAGGGGTGGCGTCGTCTCAACGGCAGCCTGGGTGCCTTGACCGCCCTGTGCGTGGTGATGCTCTGGTATTAACAGCGTCTTGATTATTCATGCAAAGAAAATGCATTGCTGACCTTGTCGTCAGGGCGTCGGCTCTGCATATTAGGAGGCTTGCCGTATCTGAACGAGGTTGAGATGGATCTGAACTGGTTGCTCCCCCTGGCGGGCTTTGCCCTTATCACCTGTGGCACGCCGGGCCCCAACAACATGCTGCTCACCAGTGCCGGGGCCGCCCAGGGGTTTCGCCGCTCCGTGCCTCTGCTGGTGGGGGTGGTGGGGGGCATCAACCTGATGATCCTGGCCACGGCCCTGGGGCTTGGGGTGGTGTTCGAGCGTCTGCCCCTGCTGCACGACGGCCTCAAGCTGGTGGGGTCGGCCTACCTGCTCTGGCTGGCCTGGAAGGTGGCCAACGCCAGTGGCCCGGCGGAGGGGAACCGGCCGCTCATCCCGGCCCATCAGGGGGCCATGCTACAACTGCTCAACCCCAAAGCCTGGATGATGGCGCTCTCCGCCATCAGCGGCTTCACCCTGGCGGGGGAGGCTTACTGGCCGTCCGCGGGCTGGGTGCTCGGCATTTTCTTCGTGACCGGCCTCTATACCGGTGCCTTCTGGGTGCTGTTCGGTGCCCAGGTGCGCCGCCTCATCCGCACCGCCACCGGCTGGCGTCGTTTCAATCTGGGCATGGGGCTCGCCACGGCGGCCTGCGTGCTGATGATCTGGGTTTAGGCCTCGGCCTGAGCCTTTACCGGCTGTCTTGTTGGCCCTTCGGGGCCTTTTTTATGGTTCTTCGCGGGATCTTGGGGAAGTGGAAGTTGACAGACAGGGTGCTGGTAAACTGGCTGTCTCCAAACACACCACCACCATCACCCTGCTGTCGCCGTGCATCATATTGATATTGCCTCCTTCTGGCCAGGTTATA
>NZ_JAGKRH010000383.1:0-332 GCF_017939245.1 Aeromonas sp. PrichA-15
TGCTTCTTCCCATACCAGGGCGCGAGCGCCTTTAGTCTGGGGACATCACGGATCATGGGATCAACGTGCTTTTTGACGAACTTTTCAGCATCACCATCAGTGGGATGCCAGATCAGTCCGTTGCGCTTCTTGTGCTCCAACAGGTAAGCGGCCACACCGAGCAGCATCTTGGTGTAACCAACCCGCGCCGACTTGACGAAATTGACCTCTCGAATGTCGTCATTGGCCATCGCGTTGATGATGGCCACCTGGAACGGCAGCGACTTCCAGCGGCCCTCCTGATAGGAGGACTCCACCGGCAGGTAGTAATGGTCATCCATCCACTCGGCGGC
>NZ_JAGKRH010000384.1:0-293 GCF_017939245.1 Aeromonas sp. PrichA-15
GACCGCACCACCATCATGAATTTCCGCCACCTGCTGGAGCAGCATCAACTGGCCCGCCAATTGTTCAAGACCATCAATCGCTGGCTGGCCGAAGCAGGCGTCATGATGACTCAAGGCACCTTGGTCGATGCCACCATCATTGAGGCTCCCAGCTCGACCAAGAACAAAGAGCAGCAACGCGATCCGCAGATGCATCAGACCAAGAAAGGCAATCAGTGGCACTTTGGCATGAAGGCCCACATTGGTGTCGATGCCAAGAGTGGCCTGACCCACAGCCTAGTCACCACCGCGGC
>NZ_JAGKRH010000063.1:0-9010 GCF_017939245.1 Aeromonas sp. PrichA-15
GTGTCCGGGTTGAGGATGGCGACATCCCCCGAGCCGGTCAGCCAGGTCATCATACCGTCGAACCAGGTGCGATACTTGGCCACCAGGGAGGCCAGGTCGGCGGCAAACTGGCTGATGGTCGAGGTGCGGGTGATGTCGATCCGGTACGGCTGATTGGCCATGGTGCCGCCGCGATAGGTATCCACCAATAGGATCTCGGTGTCGCTGACCACGGTATCGACCTCATAGGCCGCGTTGTCCGGGCCATAGAAGGTGTGCCCCTTCTGGATCGGGAGGGTGCCGGTTTTCCACTTGGTGCCAAAACCGGTGATGGTCTTGCTGCCATTCGTCACCGTCACGTTGCCGGTGCGCTGCCAAAGTCCTGCCATTGCAAAGTTCCTTGAAAAGAAAACCCGGCACATGGCCGGGTTGTTATGGTTAAGAGAGATCGGGGCTTGATATATAAAGTTGCGCAGTCGTCATGTCGTTGCCATCACACCCAGCAATGGCATAACTGCCGCTGGCACCATCACCACCCATCCTGACAAATCTGAACTGGACTGCGTAGGTGTGCGGATTACCATCGCCAGGTACAAGCGCGGTTTTTGATACTCCAATACCGCCTCTAGCTCGCTCTTCACGTGGGCCTGAGCTGGGATTAGATGTGGCCGATACAGAAATGGAAAACGGCGCAATATGCTCAACGGTGGCCCCATCCCTTATTATCCTCACCTCATAGTGCCCAGTGGCCGTCCTGGTGAGCGATGAGCTGCCTGAGCTCTCCACTTTGCACAACACCTCATAGTGACCAGCTGACGCCGATATTTCGATGACACGGCTTACCCCCATCCCATTGCTGACGCGAATAGTGGCCGCCGTGCGCCACGATGAATCGGTGTTGTCAGGTAGAGATGTGCCGCCGTATATCCGTTTTACATAAAAGCCTCCCTCCACTTGCTCAGCTCTAAGTTTCCCCAGTATCAAGCAGTTCTCACGAATGGTGACGTTGTTCATCGTGCCGGAGTTGGCCAGCACATTGCCCTGGAACGTCCCATTGGAAAAATAGACATCACTGCCGTAGATGCGCCCCATGGAATCGATCCCTGCATTCCACTTCTTACCATAGGCTCCGAACTGGCCGGTGGCGTTTTCCCCCAGCCAGAGATCCCCCCCACGGAAAGAGCCACCCTCGATGAGGGAGCCTTTCAGGTGCTGAACATTGATGTACTTGGCGATCACGTTGCCGATCTCGGCCGTGTCCATCATGGCGTGGTTCATGTAGACGGTGCCGTTTTTGATGACGAACGGGTGGCGCTTTGTCGTCGCACCGCCCGCCCTCGACATCACGGCGAACACATCCGCATCGATCACGAAGGTGCTCAGCACGGTGCCATCTTCATTCAGCTTGACCGACAGGCCAAAGCCAGCCCCTTCCCCCGCGATTTGGGCCTTGGTGTACCAACCCGCCTCCACGTTGCCTTTCAGGTCAGCCACCGCCTTGGCTGCCGTTTCCACGGCTGCCGTGGTTTGGTTGAGGCTGGCTTGCACCTTGGTGATGGCGTCGGCGTTGGCTTTGTCCCCATCCACCTGAGCCTGCTGGGCCTGCTGAATGGCCGCCCCCAGGGTGGTGTCACCACTGGTCACCTTGGCTTGAAGTTGAGACAGTTGCTCGGCCAGCGCCTGATCCCCCTGCGCCTGGGTGCGCTGGGTTTCCAGGATAGCGGCGTTGAGCGTCTGGTCATCCCCTTCCAGGGTGGCTTGCAGTTGATCCATGCGGGCGGCCAGGGCGCTGTCGCCGGTCACCTGGGCTTGCTGGGTCTGCTTGATGGCCGCATCGAGCGCCTTGTCACTCGTCTCCACCTTGGCCTGCAACTGGGTCAGTTGCTCGGCCAGCGCCTGATCCCCCTGCGCCTGGGTGCGCTGGGTTTCCAGGATAGCGGCGTTGAGCGTCTGGTCATCCCCTTCCAGGGTGGCTTGCAGTTGGTCCATGCGGGCGGCCAAGGCGCTGTCGCCGGTCACCTGGGCTTGCTGGGTCTGCTTGATGGCCGCATCGAGCGCTTTGTCACCCGTCTCCACCTTGGCGGCGAGTTGGTTCATCTGCTCAGCCAGCGCCTGATCCCCCTGCGCCAGGGTGCGCTGGGTCTCCAGGATAGCGGCGTTGAGCGTCTGGTCATCCCCTTCCAGGGTGGCCTGCAGTTGGGTTACCCGTTCGGCCATGGCCTGATCGGCGGCACTCAGGGTGAGATTGCTTTCTTCCAAGGCGGCAGCGGTCTTGCTGTCTGCCGCTTGGTAGTCGGCCTTGAGCTGGCTTAACTCCCGGGCGGTGGACTGCTCCACCCCGGCGATCACCTCCCTCACCCCGGTGAGCGCGGCGGACGTTGCCGCCTGCTCCCCCTCAAACTCGGCCCGGAACTGGGTCACCTCGCGGGCCAGCGCCTGGTGTTCGTCCGCTTGGGTATCCTGACGACGAGTGATCGTGGCGCGGGCCTTGCGAGCCCGGTCCTCGTCCTGATCATCTGCCAAGGTGTTGCCGATGCTGGCCAGGGCGGTCAGATTGACTTCTGCTGACAGGTCATCCTGGCGAGCGGCCAGCGCCTTGCCCTGCTCTGCCACGGCCTCAGACAAGGTGCCCACATCGGATTGGGTCTTGTCGGTCTTGGTGGTGAGCTGTTGCAGGGCCTCGCCGGTGGCCTGCTGACCATCGGTGACCACCTTGCCCAGGCTGGTGAGCTGGGCGGCTTGATCGCCGCTGGCTGTCTTGAGCTGGCCGATTTGCTCGGCGAGCGCCTGATCCCCCTGCGCCAGGGTGCGCTGGGTTTCCAGGATAGCGGCGTTGAGCGTCTGATCATCCCCCTCCAGGGTGGCCTGCAGTTGGGTTACCCGTTCGGCCATGGCCTCATCGGCGGCGCTCAGGATGCGCTTGCTCTCCTCCAAGGCGGCGGCGGCCTTGCTGTCTGCTGCCTGGTAGTCGGTCTTGAGCTGGCTTAACTCCCGGGCGGTGGACTGCTCCATCCCGGCGATCACCTCCCGAACCTCGGTCAGACGGGCAGTGGTGGCGGCCTTCTCCCCTTCGAACTTGGCACTGAGGTCGGTGACCTCGCTCGCCAGAGCCTGATGAAGATCAAGCTGCACCTGCTGGTCACGGCGAATGGATGCCTCGGCCTGGCGGTGACGCTGCTCCCCCTTATCGCCCGCGAGGGCGTTGGCAATGGCGGCCTCGGCGGCTTGGTCAGCAGCCCTGGCCGTCAGATCCAGGGTGGCGGTGATCTCGTCAAAGCGGCCAGCGGTGATCCCGCCGTCACTCTCGACAATCTGCTCCAGCGCCCGGATCTTGCCCTCGGCGGTGCCGGTGCGAACCTCGACCCCGCTGACCCGCTCAGCTAACACCTGGTCAGCCTCGGTACTGACCCGCGCCACTTCGGTGATGTTGGCCAGCAGGGTCTGGTCATCTGCCTCCAGCTCGGCCTTGAGGCCGGATACGCGCTCGGCCAGGGCCGACTGGGCATCGCTGTTGACGGTGATCCGTTGCTCTGCCGCCGCGAGCCGTTCGCCCTGCTCGGTCACGGTGGACTGGGCGGCCTTCTGCTGGATCTGCCCCAGGGCGGCATCCAGGGAGCTGCTGACCTCGGTCAGGCGCTGCTGTTCGCTGGTGAACTCCGATTTGGTGACCGTCTGGGTGATCTTGGCATTGATGCCATCCAGCACCTGCTCGGCCTCGGTCAGCCGTTCGCCCTGGGCATCCACCACTGCATGATCGGCCTTGGTGGCCAAGGTGCCGGTGGCGGCGTCCAGTTTCTGGTTGACCTCGGTAAAACTGGCCTGGGTCTCGTCGCGCAGCGCCCGCACCACATCCATTTCAATCTGGCCGGTGCCGGGATTAACCGTGAAAATGGCATCGCGAAGATCGCCCATTTCACTCTGTACACGGTCAATCTTGCCGTGCAGCTTGTCTTGCTGCAGGACTGCGCCGATCCCCATCTGTCCCAGGCTGTCTTGCTCGTCGCGCAGCAGGCTTTCGGTCTGTGTCGCCCGCTCATCGAGCGCGGCCAGGGCAGACCCCAGCCCAGTCAACTCCCGATCGATCACCGGCACTCGCTCGGCAATCGGCGCGACCGTCTCGCTCAAATCGGTGAACTCGCGCTCGACCAGCTCCAGTTTGCCAATGATGTCTGGGATCGCCTGGTCAACGATGTCCGCGATCTGCTCGATGGGCTGGCGCAGCTCCTCACGCAGGTGTTCGCCACCGATCTCCCCATCCAGGATGTCGAGAATGGAGGCGGCGTCGTAGGAGGTTTTCCCGCTGGCCGCAAACAGACCAGATTTGCCGTAGGCGTTGACGGCCCGCAACCACACGTAATAGGTGGTGTCTGGCTGCAACCCTTGAAACGTCATGAACGCACCCAAGCCTGCATTGGTGGCCTTGGTCTGCACCTCGGCCAGGGGCAGCTGCACTTTGCTCCACCACCATTCGCAGAGGGTGCCGTAGGACTGGCCACCGGTGAACACCGGGCGGAAGGCCAGGGACCAGTTGCCTGCCTCAACCTCGACCCCCACGGGGATAGCGGGCACCTGGATGGTGAAATTGACCGACGCAACCGGCGACGGGGCGCCGGTCATGGCGATGGCGCAGACTTGGCCCACGTAGTTTCCGGCCGCCAGGCCATTCACCCGGCAAGATTGCCCCGGCACCTGGGCAGTCAGCACCACCACCGGGGGCTTGCCGGGGTCAAGGCGCTGGATGATCACCTGGTTGTAGGCGATGGTGCCGACGTTGCGCCAGGACAGTACGCCCTGGATCACCTCGCCAATCTGTTCCACTTCATAACGGAGCTGATCCGGCATGGCCACACCGCCCGAGGGTAGCTCGGTGATTTCCGGGCGCTCCATGGGCTTGCCAATGGCGTCCGACCAAAACAGCGGGCTCTCTTCTCGCAATGTGAGCTCGACCCCACTGGTCAGCGAGAACGACCAATCGACCACCCGAAACTCGGGGCCATTGATGCCCAGAGCCGGGATGTAGAGTCGGATCGAGCTGCCGGGGCGATAGCGCCAGCCAGAGAGGTTGATCGGGCATGTCACTGTGCGGGCGGCGCGGCGCTGACGCAGCATGATATTCGCCAGACGCTGGGCCTGGTATTCGCTGGTCACACAGCGCAGGTCGAGGTCTTCCAGCAGGGCAAGGCCGCCGTCCTCTTCCACCCATTCGTTGACAATCACCGCCGGGAAGTCGGTCTTCTTGAAGGTGATCGGGTCAACAAATGTCCCGGTCACCTGGTTGATTTTCTCACTGCTGGCTGGCTCCGGCAGCAGCTCGCTATCCCCGATAATCTGGTGCGCCCGGATCTCGTCGCTGGCAGGCCCGTAATAAGCCCCCGCGATGATGCCGTGCTTGCCGCCTATGTAAGTCGGCTGGCCGGCACACGCCATGTGGAGTGCTTCCAACACCTTGGATCTGGCTTCGCCCAGATCGAACTCCACGTTGGCCGTATAGCGGGGTTCCCGCGTCCCATCCGGGCGCGTGACCAGTTCATCGCAGATGTTGGCAGCCACGATGAACTCGTTCATGCGGATCTCATCGTCCGGCACGTTCAGCCAGGAGCGGTAATAGTCGAGGATGACCAGGGCGACGTTATCACTCCACTTCCATTTGCTGTCCCTGGGATCCCACACCTCCTTTCCGAACTTCTCCACCTTGATGTTGGGGAGCCCCGCCGGGAACTTCTGGGGGTCGAACTTGAGTGACAGGCGCAGCCAGGTAATCCCCTGACCAATCATGTCTTCCTTCCAATCGGCACACTTGGCCAACATGAAGGGGTCGCAGGTTTTGCGGTCGGCATGGAGTTCGTAGGAGACCAGATCGGAGAAGGTGCCGATCAGATCGTCACCCAGCCAGATGTCGCCAACGCGGGAGAGCTTGTGACCGGCGATCACCAGGGCCAGGTGCAGCCACTCCCCTTCATCCTGCTCGCCGGCCTGCTCGGCGGCGAACGACAGCAGACCGGAGGACACCACGCGGCCATAGACACAGGTCTTGTCGCTGGCGGCAGCACGCAGCACCTGGCTACGCTCGCTCGCGCTGCGATAGTCAGAGAGCGACGGCTTTTTCGTCGTCAACATCATGGTGGCAGTGGCCACCGCTGTGCCGATGGAAAGGGCCATGCCCACCGTGACAGCCGTCACGGCAGCATAAGCGCCCGCGCCAGCAGCGGCACCAGCGATAAGAGGGACGGCAGCGGCGGGCATTATTCAACTCTCCAGGCAATGAGGGGGACTTGATCCGGGATGGGGCGGGCGCCTTGCTCTGTCATGGCCCAGACTTGGCCAGCCCACATGACCCCGGCGGTCAACCCGTTTGGGCCATCAAACACCAGGGCATCGCCGCGCTGGGCCATGGCAATTGGTACACGGACAAACAGCGCATCGAGGGCGGCCTCAATGCTGCCGTGGGTCTTGGCAAGCACCCGCTTGGCGCCGATCTCGGTGGTGTAGCGCCCCCGATACTGGGCTGCGGGATCCTTGTCGCAAGCGGCAAGACACACGTCAGCGACAAACAGACAGCAATCATTTTCACCCCAACAAAAAGGCCGCTCGGTGGCGGCCTGAATGGTGGTGATGATGCGGATTTGCCAATCTGGGTGGCGCATGGCGGTCAGTCCTCATAGTTGAAACTCGGGGCATCTTTCTTGGATCCCCAGTAGATGGATCGGTCAGCCATCTGGTTCTGATAGCGGAAGAAGCGATCATTCGGGTGAATGCGGCGGTGGCTTTCGTCGGTGTTGCGCAAGTTGAGGCCCTTCTGCCAGTCCTCAAACTTGTTCGAGATGGTGAGCTGGATGGTGTTGGTTCGCCCTGCCTTGATGGGGGTTTGCGCTATCTTGCCGCTAAACTGCAAACAGGCATTGAGGGGGGTGCCATCAGGGCCAAGCACGACCAGATAAAGCCACGCCATTCGGTCAACGATGCGCTCCCTCATCACCTCGGCCAGCAGGGCGTTGTCCAACCCAGTCAGGGTGACGCTCAGCTTGGTTGGCGAGGTGGATATCTGTTCTTTCTGGGGGCTGACCGCCCCCAGGGCACCTACCCCGTAATACACCTCACCACCCAGCACCAGCTCCCCCAAGCCCGAGTGAAGGCGGCTCATACCGCTCACCAAGTCCAGCTTGAGGGCATAGAGCGCTGTCACGTTTGGCTGATTGAGGGCGGCGATTACATCAGGATCAAGGCCGGTGATCATGGATAGAAGCTCTCCTTGAATTTGAGAGTGCCGAGATCACGGCGAAAACCTGAGGGGCGACGAGATTTTCCGCCGCCATCGAGGCGAAACACCCCCATGGGACGCTCGACCACCAGGGGGGTGCCGCTGGGGTGACTCTTGCGCAGCATGGGGGCAAACGCGATCCGGGCCGCGCCAGACTGATCTGACCAAACATCTGCCGTGACCCGCTTGAGTTCATCGCCCACCTGTAGCCAGTCGCCGTCCCGCAGCACCAAGGTAGAGGGCTTCCACCCTCTGCTCGTCATCGCGGTGCGCATGTTCAGCGCCTCACTGACGATAGGGGCACCATGTACCGGCTGTTTGGGGTGAGCGAAGTCCCACAACCTGACCCGGTTGGTTTTGCCATCCAGCTTGGCGATGAAGGCTTCCAGGCGACGGGCAACAGCGGGCTCCATCTTGCCCATGGTCAGCTCCATCAGCCACTTGCTGCCCGGGGTGGCGACGGTCTGCTCTGAGCCGTCAAACGGCGATTCAAATACCCGCGCCATGGTTTCCAGGTCGAGGGCGTTTTCCCGCACCCTGAACTCGGCGGGCCAGTCATATATTTCCATCGTTTTATACCCCCAGCATTCGACGCGCTTGGCCATTGCTGCCAAGGTCTTCGATGAACATGTGGTAACCCCGGAGGGCGGCCTCGGTGATCACCTGATTGCGGTCGGTGTCGGTCATGTCGGCACTGAAATGAAAGTGCTGCTCAAACACCGCGCCGCCGCTGGCCGCCACGCCTCCCCCACTCATCAACTGGTCATACATCTGATCGATACGCTGGGCTGATTTGTTGGTGTAAACCCGCTCGCCGGTATTGAGCAGCCAGGTTCCCTCCCGGGGAATAGTGTCGATGCCGTCATGGGCCATGCCTGCAATGGCCGTCCCGGCGACGATGCCGACCGATATCATGGTCTGCGCCTTGATCATGGCGCGGGCAGACTCAGCCGAGAGCAGGCCGCCGGTCATCGCGGCAAACGCCGCAGCCCCGGCCTCTGCTTGCTCACCGGCCACCAGGATCGACGGTATTGCCAGCAGCTTCTGAGCAGCCAGCAGTGCCTTCATGATGAAGGTCTGCTCTTTGCCCGACTGCTGGAGCATGTCAGTGGTGAGGCTGAGGGTCTGGCTGGTAAAGTTGAGCATGTCGCGGGCAGCTTGTTGCTGGGCGGCTTTCTGCCTTTCAACACGTTGGCGCTCCTGCTCGGCAAGCTGATCCTGCTTGCGCTGATCCGCCTCCAGCTCCTTGGCCATCGCCTCTTCACGCTTGGCCATGTAGTCAGCTTGCTGCTCGGCGAAGTGATCCGCCTCCTTCTGGCGGTACTCCTCTCGCAGCTCACTCAGGCTCTCATAGCCGCGGCGCCGCAGTTCGGCCTCGCTGACCTGCAGGCTGTCGATTTCTGCCAGGCGCTCCTCATGGGAGAGGCGCAGCTTGTCCAGCTCACTGGCGAATTGCATGTCCAGGGCACTGAGACGGGCCTCCCCCTGCTCCAGCAGCTTTTTGTTGTCAGCGCTGGTATCACGGGAGCTGACCGGTTCCGGGGGCTGGTACTCCGGTTGCTCACCAATCCCGAAGCGCTTCTTGCCATACGCTTCCTGAATCCGGTCTATCTCGGCCTCAATCTCGGCGCGGCGCTGCTGGAGCTCAGGCAGGGCAGAACGGCCCGCCGTATCGCCCAAGATGGCATCGATCAAGCCGACGCCGCCGAATGCCTTTTGCTCCGACGTCTCTTTGATCTGGTCATCCAGATCCTTGAGTTCTTCACGCAGGTT
>NZ_JAGKRH010000385.1:0-464 GCF_017939245.1 Aeromonas sp. PrichA-15
CCGACATTCCGCACCTGATTTAGGAATAAATTTGCCGATAGCGCTCACCCAATACCTCCAAAATGATCTGCTGGTCTCCTGTTAGCTCCGTTACTTGTGGCGGAGCTTCTCCCAGTCGATATTCATGGATGCCACCAAAGCGCAAAAAGATCCAACGGGCCGTCGGCTGCTGGGTCGGTTTCTTTTTCATATCCGCCACACTGCGATTCTGCTCCACTAATCCCTGCCGGATCCGGTGCTCCAACGCTGCGTAAATCATCAGGCTACAGGTCATCACCATGAGCAACGCTTCAATCCGCTCCGGCTTTTTCAGGTACAGTGAGGAGGTTAAAAACTCCGGGCTCTTGAGAAAACGAAAGCCCCGTTCGACATTCTGCTGCGCTTTATAGGTGGCCAAAAGTTCGGCCATGGTCAGCGTATCGCTGTGGTCATTGGTCGCCAGGATGAACACCCCGGTCTGGTTG
>NZ_JAGKRH010000064.1:0-357 GCF_017939245.1 Aeromonas sp. PrichA-15
TCAAAGAGCTGAAATCACATAACCGGTTGAAGGCGTTCGCGACACGACAAAAAGCGATAGCGGAAGGCTTGATCTGGGCTAGTTTGCTGGCCTTGCTGGTCAAACGTCGGCTGGCGCTGACGCTGATTGGCAGCGCGGAGTTATCGATGCTGAAGATTGCCAAAAACAGCGCGCTTTGGTTAATGCCGATATTGGCGAGCATCATCCATGGTGCGTGGCAGGAAATAACAGAGAAGTTGGAGTGGGCAATGGTGTATTTATCCAAAAACGGCAAAAAGAGTAGGCAGAGAAAATCCAAGCAAAACAACACGTTAGACGGTATTATTAATTCGCTTGCCGCTTAAGGTTCTGTACATG
>NZ_JAGKRH010000386.1:0-293 GCF_017939245.1 Aeromonas sp. PrichA-15
TCGGCGCAGTACAGTGCGGCATCGCCGACCAGATAACGGCACTCCTGCGCGGCCTTGAGACTGCTCAAATGGCGACGAACGGTCTGGGCAAAGGCTTTGGTGTCATTACTATTGCCGCTCAGGGCCTGCATATAGACAGGTAGGCCGGCCTGATTTTCACAGATGAGCTCAAGGATCACTTGATTCAGCTCTGGCCGGTGATCACGACTATAACCACGCACCAGTTGCAGCTTACCGACCAGATCCCCATCGGCACAGTCATAGGCGCCATCGACGTGGAAGCTGGTAATATC
>NZ_JAGKRH010000387.1:0-365 GCF_017939245.1 Aeromonas sp. PrichA-15
AGCCTCTCCGTCACACTCTTTCAGTTCCGCACCAAAATCTCTGCAAACCTCTGCCGCACACTGACCGAAGGAAGCGTGATGCAGATCCCCCAATATCGGCTTTCGATACTTGGTGATAAACACCAAATGTACGTGCAAAGCGTAGGTCGCATGGCGTGATTTATTAATTTTAGTGAATTGCATTCTGTCACTCAATCGGGCTTAATAGATATGGCAATGATGCTACACACTGAGCGCTAAATGCAAATTCTGAAAGCCTACAAATTCCGACTCGAACCGACCGAACAACAAGCGCAACGCCTGCGCCAGTTGGGCGGTTGTGCTCGTTATGTCTGGAATCACGGGCTGGCAGAAACCAAACGCAT
>NZ_JAGKRH010000388.1:0-293 GCF_017939245.1 Aeromonas sp. PrichA-15
GCCAATCAAACTCGGAGATAGCTGGTTCTCCCCGAAAGCTATTTAGGTAGCGCCTCGGACGAATACTACTGGGGGTAGAGCACTGTTTGGGCTAGGGGGTCATCCCGACTTACCAACCCCATGCAAACTCCGAATACCAGTAAGTAATATCCGGGAGACACACGGCGGGTGCTAACGTCCGTCGTGAAGAGGGAAACAACCCAGACCGCCGGCTAAGGTCCCAAAGTTCTGGTTAAGTGGGAAACGATGTGGGAAGGCTCAGACAGCTAGGATGTTGGCTTAGAAGCAGCCAT
>NZ_JAGKRH010000065.1:0-10011 GCF_017939245.1 Aeromonas sp. PrichA-15
TGCGTGGCAGGAAATAACAGAGAAGTTGGAGTGGGCAATGGTGTATTTATCCAAAAACGGCAAAAAGAGTAGGCAGAGAAAATCCAAGCAAAACAACACGTTAGACGGTATTATTAATTCGCTTGCCGCTTAAGGTTCTGTACATGTGAGACCGCTAACAGTTTCCCGCCCGTTTGCCCCGCATCGTTTCAGATTGAAACGCTGATACCCCCTCTGCTGTTTCAAATCCGAACCAAACCGACCGTCATTTTTATCCTTCTTTCTGTCGTTAGACTGGCTCCATCAACCATTTGCCCACCCGTGCGGTGGCAAGCCAAGGAGTGAGCCATGAAGAAACTGATCAATGCCGTCGATGCCGTGGTCCGTGAACAACTGATGGGGATGGCCGCCGCCCATCCCGAGCTCAAGGTACGTATCGAACCCCACTACATCACCCGCGCCGACTCCCCCGTGATGGGCAAGGTCGCGCTGGTCTCCGGCGGTGGCAGCGGCCACGAGCCGATGCACGGCGGTCTGGTGGGCAAAGGGATGCTGGATGGCGCCTGCCCCGGCGAGATTTTTACCTCGCCGACTCCGGATCAGATGTACGAGTGCGGTCAGGCCGTTGATGGCGGCGCGGGCGTGCTGTTCCTGGTGAAGAACTACACAGGCGACGTGCTCAACTTCGAGACCGCGGTCGAGCTGCTGCACGGCGATGGAGTCAAGGTGGGCTTCTCGTTGATCGATGACGACGTGGCGGTCAAAGACAGCCTCTATACCGCCGGTCGCCGTGGCGTTGCCACTACCGTGCTGTGCGAAAAACTGGTGGGGGCCGCAGCCGAAGCGGGCTATGACCTGGCCCATTGCGAGGCACTGGCCCGTCGCATCAACAACCAGAGCCGCACCATAGGCGTCGCCATGCACGCCTGTACCGTGCCTGCCGCCGGCAAGCCCTCCTTCACTCTGGCGGACAACGAGATGGAGTTTGGCGTGGGCATCCACGGCGAACCCGGTATAGCGCGCCGCCCCTTCACCGACCTCAATACCCTGGTGGATGACATGTTCAGCGAGCTGGCGGACAACACCCCCTATGGCCGTACCCTGCGTCACTGGGACAGAGCCTCCGGCAGCTGGCAGGAAGAGCACACCTTTATCGAACCGCTCAACAAGGGCGATCGGGTCATCGCACTGGTCAACAGTCTCGGCGGCACCCCCATCTCCGAGCTCTATGGCGTCTATGGTCGCCTCGCCACCCTGTGCGAAGAGGCGGGCATCCATCTGGTGCGCAACCTGATTGGCCCCTACTGCACCTCCCTCGACATGACCGGCATCTCCATCACCCTGCTCAAGGTGGATGATGAACTGATGACCCTGTGGGATGCCCCCGTTCACACCCCCGCCCTGCGTCGCGGCTGCTAAGGAGAACCCATGTTAAGCAAGCATCACATCGTCAACTGGCTGCTCGACTGCGAACACATCTTTACCGAGCAGCGTGACTACCTCACCGCACTGGATACCGACATCGGCGACGGCGACCACGGCCTCAACATGCAGCGCGGCTTTTCTAAAGTGGCCGAGAAGCTGCCCGCGGTGGCGGACAAGGATATCGGTCAGGTGCTGAAAACCACCGGTATGACCTTGCTCTCCTCGGTCGGCGGTGCCAGCGGCCCGCTCTACGGCACCTTCTTTATCCGGGCGGCGGCCAGCACCGATGCCTGCCAAAGCCTGAGCCTGAGCCAGTTGTGCAAAATGCTGAGCGACGGGGTCGAAGGGATCGTCTCCCGCGGCCGCGCCGAGCCGGGTGACAAGACCATGTGCGATGCCTGGTGGCCAGCACTGGCGGCCCTGCAACAAGCCCAACAGCAAGAGCTGCCGCTCAACGAGGCGCTGGACAAGGCAGTAGCCGCCGCCGCTGCCGGTACCGAGGCCACCATCCAGATGCAGGCCCGCAAGGGGCGCGCCAGCTATCTTGGCGAGCGCAGCATCGGCCATCAGGATGCCGGGGCCACCTCGACCCTGCTGCTGCTGACCGCCCTGCGTGACAGAGCGAGGTTGTGACATGATCGGAATCGTAGTTGTCTCTCACAGCGCCATGCTGGCGGCCGGATTGAAAGCGCTGGCCGACCAGCTCGGCAGCCCGGCGAAACTGTTGCTGGCGGCTGGGGTCGATGACCCCGACCACCCCATCGGCACCGATGCCATCGCCGTGATGAGTGCGATTGAAGAAGCGGATGACGGCAGCGGCGTGCTGGTACTGATGGACTTGGGCAGCGCCCTGCTCAGCGCCGAAACCGCCCTCGAACTGTTGCCCCCCGAGTTAAGCGCCCGGGTACGGCTCTGCCCGGCCCCCTTGGTCGAGGGCACCCTGGCCGCCGTGGTGGCGGCCGGTTCCGGCCTGACGCTGGATGAGGTGGCCGCCGAGGCGCTCGGCGCCCTTGGCCCGAAACAGGCGATGCTGCCTGCAAGTGCGGCGCAGGCCGCCACGGAGACAGCCCCCGTTGCCGACGACGGCTGGCTGCGCTGCGAGGTAGTGGTGGATAACCCCCACGGCCTGCATGTGCGCCCCGCCGCCCGACTGGTGGCCGCCCTCAAACCCTTTGCCGCTGAACTCAAGCTGCAAAAGGGGGACAAAGAGGCCAACCCCCGCAGCCTGACCCGGCTCGCCATGCTCAACGTGCGTCAGGGCGACATGCTCACCCTGCTGGCGCGCGGAGAGGACGCTAACGCCGCACTGACCTGCTTCCAGCAGCTGGCCGCCGAGCGTTTCGGCGACTGACGCCGCACGCCACTGTTTCAAGGCGCTGCACTCGCTCGCTGAGCCTGTGCAGCACCACTTTCGTGCAAGTAAAAAGAAGACGAAGGCGTCCCCGGCACAGCCGCCCCTTCGCCCCTGTAAGTTTTAAGAGAAGTCTTAATTCATAAAGAGAGGGATAAAATATGGACCGCATTATCATCAGCCCCAGCAAATACGTACAAGGCAACGGGGCCCTCGCCAATATCGGCAACTACGTCAAGGCGCTCGGCAGCAAGCCACTGATCCTGGCCGACGCCTTCGTCACCAAGCTGGTGGGCGATACCGTGGCCACCAGCTTCCACGGCGCGGGCATCAAACCCGAGTTCGACTGCTTCAATGGCGAGTGCTCCCGCCCCGAGATCGACCGCCTGCTGGCGCACTGCAAGCAGACCCCGTTTGACGTCATTATCGGCATCGGCGGCGGCAAGACGCTGGATACCGCCAAGTCGGTCGCCTTCTACCAGAAGGTGCCTGTGGTCATCGTCCCCACCATCGCCTCCACCGATGCGCCGACCAGCGCGCTGGCGGTCATCTACACCCCGGAAGGGCAGTTCAGCGAATACCTGATGATCCCGACCAACCCCAACATGGTCATCATGGATACCGGCGTGATCTCCCGCGCTCCGGTGCGGCTGCTGGTCTCCGGCATGGGGGATGCACTCTCCACCTACTTCGAGGCGCGGGCCAACAAGGTTTCCGGTTGCCAGACCATGGCCGGTGGCGCTTCCACGCTGGCGGCGCAGGCCATCGCCGAGCTCTGCTACAAGACCCTGCTGGCCGATGGCTACAAGGCCAAGCTGGCGGTGGAACAGGGGCTCTGCACCAAGGCAGTGGAGAACATCATCGAGGCCAACACTTATCTGAGCGGTATCGGCTTCGAGAGCAGCGGACTGGCCGCCGCCCACGCCATCCACAACGGCCTGACCCAGCTCGCCGAGTGTCACCACCTCTACCACGGTGAGAAAGTGGCGTTCGGTACCCTGGTGCAACTGGTGCTGGAGAACGCGCCGATGGCGGAGATCGAGACAGTGCTGGGTTTCTGCCGCTCGATCGGTCTGCCGACCAACCTGCATATGATGGGGGTCAAGGAGCTGGATATGGCGCGCCTGATGGAGGTGGCCAAAGCCTCCACCGCCGAAGGGGAGACCATCCACAACATGCCGTTCAAGGTCACCGCCGAGGATGTGCTGGCGGCCATCGTCACCGCCCACCAGCTGGGGCTGTAACCGCGCCACCGCTGACCTTGCCATATAACACGGCCCCGCAACTGCGGGGACGTTTCATTTTCTACGGGCTGCTTGGCGACGGCCTCAATAACCGTCAGCCGTGATAGTCGGCGGGATCGATCTCGAGCAGTTTGAGCCGCCGCCAGAGGGTGGTGCGACTGATGCCAAGATGCTGGGCCATCTGGCTCACCTGCCCCTTGCAGGCGTGGGCGCAGCGCAAAATGGCCTGCCGCTCCAGCTCTGCAAGCGTGAGCAGCGGTTGCCCCACCACCTCGTCCGCCACCTGCTGATAGCCGTGACGAATGGCGGCAGGCAGCGCCTCAGGCGGGATCTGCCCCTGACCGGCATGAAGCAGGGCATGCTCGACGGCGCTGCGCAGCTCCCCCAGATTACCGGGCCAGGGATAGGCGAGCAGACAGTCGAGGGCCGCCGGACTGAACTGGCGCACCGGCTCGCGCCCCTGCGCCGCCAGCTGCTGGCTGATAAGGCCCGGCAGATCCGCTGCGCGCTCCCGCAGCCCCGGCAGCCAGAGCTCGCACGCCTGCAGCGCATAGAGCAGCTGGCGGCCAAACAGCCCCTCCTGCACCAGTTGCTCCAGCGGGGCGCTGCTGGTGGCGATGATCCGCACCTTGAGCGGCAGGATACGGGCCGAATCGAAGCGCTGGATGCGACCGGTCTTGAGCAGTTGCAGCAGCGCCGCCTGCATGGGGGCAGAGAGACACTCCACCTGCTCCAGCACTAGCGTGCCACCGTGGGCCAGCTCGAACTTGCCCGCCCGCTCCTGCCCCGCCTCGTCGGAGCCCATCAGCTCCAGCGCCATCCGCTCGCTTGGCAGCGCCTTGCAGTTGAGGGTAATGAGCGGCCCGGCGGCCCGCTCGCTGCCAAAGTGGATCGCCTCCGCCAGCTGGGCCTTGCCCACCTCCTCCTCGCCGCGCAGCAGGATCGGCCCCTGACTCTGGGCCGCCTGCCGGGCATAGCGCAGCAGCTTGCGCATGGCGCTCGATTCGCCCACCAGCGCCGACAGCTCGGGCACCGTCTGGCGCAGCTGGTGAATGGCCCGCAGCCGATCGACCGGGTGCAGCAGGGCGATAAAGCTGACCCCCTCCGGCCCCGGCAGCGGCTTGAGGCTCACCAGCGCATTGATAAACTCCCCCTCCTGCGCGCCGAGCCGCTCCAGCGTCACCTCCACATGACTCAGTGGCGTCTGCCCCCTGATGGCCAGCTGCAACCGCTGGGGCAACAGCAGATGCTGCTCCAGCTGCTGGCCGAGACAGAGCGCCGGATCGAGCCGCAGCCGGTGGGCCGCCAGCGCGTTGAGGTAGCGCAGCCGACCCTGCGGATCCCAGGCCAGCACGCCGTCATCCATACCATCGAGCAGGACATAAAGCTCACTCAGGTGGTGCTGGGACTCCTGCATCAGGGTTTCCATCTGCAGCAGATGGGCCAGCTCGCGCCCCGCGCTGACGGTGAGCGCCAGATCGCCGGCGCTCGCCTCCTCCACCTTGCAGATCAAAGCGATGATGGCGACCTGACGGCCATTGCTGTTGTAAACCGGGCTGGCGCAGCTGTGCCACGGGTGGAGGGTCTGGTTGAAGTGCTGGGGGCCGCTGACGCAGAGCGGTACTCCCTCCAGCGCCGCCAGATTGATGGCATTGGTGCCGATGCGCCCCTCACTGAAAAAGGCGCCGGGGCCAAACCCCAGCTCTGCCAGCTCACGCAGGGTGTCGGGGTGGCCGGTGCGGGCCAGCACACAGCCGCTCTCGTCGGTGAGCAGCAGAGCGCAGGGGCGCCCCTCCATAAATTCGTAGAGATCTTCGAGGGCCATCTCGCCGGTGGTGAGCAGGTCCCGCTTGCGCTGGCGCAGGCTCTGCAAGGTCTGCCCCTTGGCGCTGTGGGGCGGATGCCAGAGGGTGGCACTGGTCTGGTGGGCGCAGCGCAGCCAGGATGCCTGCAAATAGTCGGGCCAAGCGAGCAGCGGCTGAAGGTCAGATGGCATGGTCACAGCAATATCCGGCAAGATGTGAGCCGACCATTTAACCACGTCAGTGCCCCCGATTCAGTGACCTGCCTCAGAGGGTGGCAACCACAGCGCCAGAGATGTAGTCCGTAACACATGCATAACGGGGCCCTCGCGAGCCCCGTTGCCACATCGTTTATATCGCCTCCTTGGCAATTCAAGGGGCCATGGCTACATCAGCATCCACTTCTCGCAGGTACAGTGTTGTGAGTGGATCCGTGTCACTCCAGCGGCGAAATGTCATGATCCCTTTCACCGGGTCAACACTGTCAAGCGAAGTAATACGTTGCTCCCAGCAGGTCCACCAGGCACAGGGTTCCGAACCTATTCCTTTCAGGAGTACCAGAGAAGTCATGCCCCCCGCCTGTTGTAACAACAGGTCCTGTGTGCCGACACGCTGACCATTCACTGTCATTTTTTGTTTGCCAGAGGCACCAAGCCAGCCGTCGTTTGTCACCAGGTAGCCTTTGAACGCGGTGGTAAACAGAGGACCAGACAGCGCAACTTGGTCATAAACCCCCAATCCGGGCAGCTCAGCAGCAGTAATTTGTGCAAAACTCTTACCTTGTGCCAGCAGCGCGAGAACTTTACCTGGGAGATCGAGCACCTCTTGGCTACCCCACTCGGCATAGTTATGCCCTATCCACCACCCTTTCATTGCATCCCCATCAACTTTGTGACGACGCATGACCTTGAACTCTTGGCCAATATCGTCACGGTTGAAGTCATATCCATCCAGCGCAATGTGCTGCCAGGTAACATGGATCTGATGCTCGTCGGCAGAAACTTCTTTTTGTTTTGCTTTGTACTGGTGAAACAGGTAGCCATCCGGGTGCGTATCATCGATCTTGCGCAGCTGTTTCTCCTCATCCAGCAAATAGCGCTTCCCTTCGGTGGTTAACTGTTGCAGCCCATCTCCCAAGGGGACATGTTCGACTACAGTTTCGTACCAGTAAGGTAAACGAGTGCCAGTGTGGAAGTTGTAATCAGCATACTCTTCGAACGAGTCATCAAGAGGGTTGGCCCAGACAATTTTGCCAGACTCATAACGTGTCGTGCCATTTTGGCGGCTGAGCAGTGACTCTCGCTGATTGATGGTGCCATCAGCGTTCCAATCATTCTCATATGTGGTACGTACACCATCAGAGTCTTTAACGTAATGCTCCAACCGGCGGAAACCGGGTTGTCCCGGATTGTCCAGCTTGAACCAGTTACGAGTCGGGGCATCGGTTTTGTACTCAATCATCTCGATGTCGTGGCCTGTGGCATTGCCCGTTTTCGTCCACATCTGAACAAAATCGATAGTACTGTAATCCTGTGCTGCGAACTCAGCTCGCAGGTCTCGCCCTTCATTTATCCGGGTGGGATCATTGCACTGATATTCATTCAGCTCTTTGCAGTTGGTGTCCTCGTCAAAATATTCCACCCACTTGGTGTCATTCCCTACACTCAGCGATTGTCCCTTGAAGTTTCGCTCGCCATCCTTGTTAAAGTCATGTTCCCATTTGGCATAGCGCTCGATAGTTCCGTCAGCTTTACGTGTGGTCTCCAGGCTCCATGTGGTAGCGATCAGTGGCGTACCATTGTATCTCTCATAATCGTTGGCATTTTTATCCCAGTAATATTTGGTCCCCTGGCTTACCTCGACACCGCCCTCAGTTTTACGGGTGGAAAACTCGATGGTGAATGTTGCCTTATGAGTGTTGTAGTCGATTTCACTCTTCAGGGTGGGATTGCCCTGAACAGTGATTTGTTCATCCGTCAATTTGTCGTAAATAGCTGTAGCTTCACCGGTTTTATTGTTAAGCGCCAAAAGCAGGACATCCTGTTTGTCTGCCTCTGCTGGCAACGAGGCTGGCAGAGCATCGGCGATCACTTTGGCAATAAACAGTGCCCGCCCATCTCCCAATGCGACAAAGTCTGCATCCAGCATGGCCGAGGAAATGCCAAGCCTCTGGGCCAGCACCTCCCGGGCCTGTACCGGATCGTTATATTTCAGTGTTTCGAGATGCAGTAACGTGGTCAGAGGCGATACGATTCTTACTGTACCACTGCTGCCTGAGCCTGCAGGAGCAACCATAGTAAAAGCGGTGTCAACCGGTCCCCGTTCCAGATCTACTGTTTCACCGGGAATGGTTTCCACATACACATTGGCGCTCAATTGGCCTGGCTCAAGAGTGAACAGTGCTCTCCCCTCGCTATCTGACTTGGCAAAAGGCTCTGCTGCATCACGCAGGCTATTTCCATTAAGATCGACCCACACCAGAGCACCCTGTAACACACCATCAATTGCTCTTATCTGAAGCGTGGTTTTAGTCTCTGGTGGCGTTGTACTATCACCACTACTGTCTCCGCCACCACAACCGGCAAGTGCGGTAATGATGCTTGCTGCCAGCCATGATTTAGTAAAAAGTTTCATACGTCCCCCAGTCCCTGACTTTTTATATTGCTTGCTGTCATCCATGGCAGATACATCGACAGACCCCTTGTAATACTTGATCGGCCGCTTTAACGACTGTGTTGGTTATAGGCTCCTGGTGAACAAACCGCATCCCCCTATCGGGGGAGCGGTTGCGTGTGAGGGGAGAGAAAATAGCGGTGAATCGCCCCTGGTTTTCTAGACACTCTGTTGCTGAAAAATAAACTGCCTTTCAAACTCTACCGGCGACAGCCCATCATTGGAACCATGACGCCTGATTGGGTTGTAAAACATCTCGATATAATCAAACACATCGCTGCGGGCTTCGTCTCTTGTCGCGTAAATCCTGCGCTTGATCCGCTCCCGTTTGAGCCACTGGAAGAAGCTCTCGGCGACAGCATTGTCGTGACAGTTGCCACGTCGGCTCATGCTGCAACTCAGGTTGTGGGTCTTCAGAAAGTCCTGCCATTCGCCACCGGTAAACTGGCAGCCCTGATCCGAATGCACCAGTACCGGCTGCTTGGGCTTGCGCCGCCAGACGGCCATCAATAACGCATCAACCGCCAAGTCTGCCGTCATGCGTGATTTCATCGCCCAGCCGACGATCTGGCGAGAGAACAGGTCGAGCACCACCGCCAGGTACAGCCACCCTTCTTGAGTACGGATGTAGGTAATGTCAGTCACCCAGGAGAGGTTGGGGGCTGGCACCTTAAACTGACGTGCCAGCGTGTTTGGAGCAACCAGTGGGCTCTTGCCTCCATAATGCCCCTTGCGGCGTTGATAGCCCGTTTGCGAACGCAGCCCTTCCCGCTTCATTAATTTGGCCACTCGGTGCTTGCCGCAGGCTTCTCCCCCGTCACGAAGGTCGCGATGGATCTTGCGATAACCGTAGACAGCACCACTTTCCAGCCAGGATTGCTTGACCAATCCGGTCAGTCGTTCGTCCTCCCGCTGTCGTGGCGATACGGGCTGTTTCAACCACGCGTAGAAGCCACTTCGGTGAACCCCCAAGGTCTGGCACAGGGTAACGACACTGTACCGGTCGAGTCGGGAGGTTATGAACGCGTACCTTTCCTTGACTCGCTGGCAAAGTACGCGGCGGCCTCCTTTAGGATATTGCGCTCCTCGGTGACCCAGGGCGGGATCGCACTTTGTTAATGAAATTTGAACAGGCAGATCGTCTGTGATCTAATCGCGTCTCCATGCAGGAGGCACGCGCTATGACGTTGATTGAACACCTTACCCTTGTCGAAGAAACTCGCTCTGAGATCAATCGTAAACATAACCTGGTTGATGTCATGTTCCTTGTCATCAGTGCCATCATGAGTGGTGCCGAGGGCTGGAATGACATCGAAACCTATGGCGATTCAAAGTTCGATTGGCTCCGTCAGCATCGCCCCTTTGCCAACGGCATCCCGCGGCGTCACACGGTTGCCCGCATTCTGCGCTGCATTGTCATCGATACCTTGCTTGAAGCGTTGCTGTGCTGGGTCAATGAACAGCGCACTCATCAGGGCAAACCCATCATTGCCTTTGATGGCAAGGTGTTACGCGGCTCCTTTCGGGGAAATGCCAA
>NZ_JAGKRH010000389.1:0-299 GCF_017939245.1 Aeromonas sp. PrichA-15
CGCACCTGCCGGGGCCTTTTTTCGTCTCATCTGCGGAGTGCAAGCGTGAAGCAAACCCAACGACATCTGGAGATCCTGGACGTCCTGACCCGGCAGGGTTTCGTCTCGACCGACGATCTGGTGACCCATTTTGACGTCAGCCCCCAGACCATTCGCCGGGATCTCAACGATCTCGCCGAACAGAACAAGATCCGGCGCCATCACGGCGGGGCCTCACTGCATTCGAGCACCGTCAACACCGCCTACAGTGCCCGCAAGGTGATGCAGCTCAAGGAGAAGGAGCGCATCGCCCGGGAAGT
>NZ_JAGKRH010000066.1:0-756 GCF_017939245.1 Aeromonas sp. PrichA-15
TGGTGGGCATTCCCGCGGAATGCATGGTGTTTTTGCTCATGGGGGGAGCGTATCTAAGGAGCAGGATCAAGCAAGCAGGAAAGTGGGATCAAGAGACGATCGTCTCATTTTTCCTGTGTCAATACTGTTCCGGTGAATACTTACGAGTTATCGATGCTGAAGATTGCCAAAAACAGCGCGCTTTGGTTAATGCCGATATTGGCGAGCATCATCCATGGTGCGTGGCAGGAAATAACAGAGAAGTTGGAGTGGGCAATGGTGTATTTATCCAAAAACGGCAAAAAGAGTAGGCAGAGAAAATCCAAGCAAAACAACACGTTAGACGGTATTATTAATTCGCTTGCCGCTTAAGGTTCTGTACATGTGGTTCCAGTATGTATGGTGTCATCATGCGTCTTGCTGATCTCCGCCGAACGTCGATGTGTTGGAATCGCCAATAAGTCTTCGCCACTGGCCATGACGACGAATCGCCCGTCTATATGAAGCTGATACGAGTGTTCGGCTCTCTTCACCAGATGCGCGTCATGATCTGAGGGATTCAATAGTAAACCATCTATTTGGTCTTTCACTGTTTGAGAGGTGGAATGCAATCTGAGTCGATACGCCTGTTGCGTAAGTATTCACCGGAACAGTATTGACACAGGAAAAATGAGACGATCGTCTCTTGATCCCACTTTCCTGCTTGCTTGATCCTGCTCCTTAGATACGCTCCCCCCATGAGCAAAAACACCATGCATTCCGCGGGAATGCCCACCA
>NZ_JAGKRH010000390.1:0-879 GCF_017939245.1 Aeromonas sp. PrichA-15
CCGGCATAACAAGCCTTATCGCCGTGGAGCGCAGTCGCGGTCAAAAAGGCAAGGTCACGTTAGACACCCAATACTACGTCAGCTCGTTGGCGATAGAGCCGGAGCAAGCCGCCAAGGCAGTACGCCAGCATTGGCACATCGAGAACCAACAGCACTGGGTACTGGATGTGACCTATCGGGAAGACCTGAGCCGGATTGGTGACAGGGAGGCAGCAGAGGTGTTTGCCCTGTTTCGTCGCATTGCGCTGAACATGGCGCAGCATCATCCGAAGTCAATCAGCAAGCGGAGAAAAATCAAATGCGCTTGCTGGAGTGATGATTTTCGAATGGAGATGTTTTTTGGCGTGACGACAGATGCGAATTGCTCGCAAAAAGTATAATCCCGCCCTGGCTCCACCTTGGCCCGGATGCTGGCTTTCATGTATTCGATGTTGATGGCCGTTTTGTTCTTGCGTGGATGCTGTTTCAAGGTTCTTACCTTGCCGGGGCGCTCGGCGATCAGCCAGTCCACATCCACCTCGGCCAGCTCCTCACGCTGTGGCGCCCCTTGGTAGCCGGCATCGGCTGAGACAAATTGCTCCTCTCCATGCAGCAGATTACCCAGCTGATTGAGGTCATGCTCGTTGGCCGCGGTGGTGACTAGGCTGTGGGTCAGGCCACTCTTGGCATCGACACCAATGTGGGCCTTCATGCCAAAGTGCCACTGATTGCCTTTCTTGGTCTGATGCATCTCCGGATCGCGTTGCTGCTCTTTGTTCTTGGTCGAGCTGGGTGCCTCAATGATGGTGGCATCGACCAAGGTGCCTTGAGTCATCATGACGCCTGCTTCGGCCAGCCAGCGATTGATGGTCTTGAACAATTGGCGGGCCAGTTGATGCT
>NZ_JAGKRH010000390.1:889-15198 GCF_017939245.1 Aeromonas sp. PrichA-15
TCGGGCAAACAGACGCATGGAGGCGATTTCGTACAGAGCATCTTCGATCGCGCCATCGCTCAGGTTGTACCAATGCTGCATGCAGTGAATGCGTAGCATGGTTTCCAGCGGATAAGGTCGCCGGCCATTACCAGCCTTGGGGTAAAACGGCTCGATGACTTCCACCATGTTTTGCCATGGCAGAATCTGCTCCATGCGGGACAAGAAAATCTCTTTTCTGGTCTGACGGCGCTTACTGCTGAATTCACTGTCGGCGAAGGTAAGTTGATGACTCATGATGAACCCTGTTCCATGGCTCCAGATGACAAACATGATCTCATATCAGGGACTTGTTCGCACCTTCCCTAGCGGTACTCGAAATTGACCTCCATCTGCCATGACTATTACCAGCAGCACCGAAGCCTCTATAGGTACCTGGTTGAGCAGTGCGAGCCCTTGTATGTGGTACCTGGGCACGAGCCCGAGTACGAGACCTACCAGCTTGTGGATGGGACAACCCGCGAGAGACTGCCAAAGTTCATTCACTGGATAGGCCGATTCAAAGGGGATCATAGAGAGTATCAGGACCGCATGGCTGATCTGGAGGCGAGCTTCAAGCAGGCGATAGGCATCAAGTTCCGGCGATTCCCCGTCAATTTACCGACAATTCACCACAACATCGAGCAGGTGAATATCAGCAGCCACCAGGCGTATCAGTCGACACAGGTGACCGGCCCACGCTTGGCCCTGGGCTCCCGTGATATGCCCAAGAACGCCATCAACCAGGAGTCGCTCAGGGAGGAATATGAGGACTTGGCCACACAGCTAAAGCGAGTTGGGCTTCCCGCCACTATCTCGGTTGAGCCTAAGCTCGGACTCACTGGTCCTGACCCTGTCGGTCAGCACCACAGACCTCTATGACTATGCAGGGAGCGATCGGGTGCAGAAACGCACCTTTACCGGGTAGCAGTTCCGAGCTCGCATTCGCCCTCGGGGAGATACGGCAGGATATAGAGGGAGGTTTGGACTTCTTCTGCTGGATCAGTACAGCCAAGACAACATCGTGGAAGCGAACAAGCAGGCGGACAGGCCCCAAAGACTCGACGCCATCGGAGCCAGGATAGAGCTGCCTATCGAGATGGCCTTTGCCCTCTATCGCCGCCCTGGGACAGCGGATGAGCTGAACCCCGCCTAATCATATTGCGATATTGATGCTTCATATTTTCGATATGATGGTCTTCTGGGAGCCAGACCGCTGTATCTGGTCGATGTCCACGGAGGAAATAATGGTAAATCTGGGGCAACGCTCACCGTGGCCCCATCATATCCACAATTCGATTCATCATATTGCTGTTTTGATTTGCTGTTTCGCGCATCGCACTGCACCGGTGACCTGCCTATCGTGTCGGGGCCCTTGTACTCAAGGGACAACAAGGCAGGCGATCACTGGCCGAACTGCGCCTCGCAGGGTTCGCCGTCATAATTACCATCTAGCTTGGTGTTCGGGCAGTTGTCGAGGAAGAACTGCGCCTCCTCCAAACTTTGCATCTGGCTGCAATATTGCCGCCCATCGCAACGGAATCGGCTGGTTGCGACATCTACCCTGACTTCCTGCTGCTCATCCCCGCCGCTTGAGTTGGCCTGGCTCACCTGCGCGATGGGGTGCGACCCATGGCCGGACAGAAATGGCTTGGCTGCCAAGTAGCCGCCCGCCAGCAACGCCACACTCATCAGCAACGAGGTAAACCTCGGGCGTGATGAACGCGGCTTAGGACGACGCCGAGCCTGGGGCTTGCTCGGCGCTCTATGTGGATGGAGGACTCTGGGCGGCACACTGCTACCGGCCCGGCGCACCGACTCGGCTCTGGGGCGGCCATCGCGCCCGGCCCCAATCTCAAAGCTCAAGCTCTCATTGAGCCGGGGCGGCACACCATCTCGGGGGAAGGCCGAGATATGGACGAAATACTCCTTCTGATCCATGTCGCATCGCACGAACCCAAAGCCCTTGTCGCCGTTCCAGCGCACCAATGTTCCCTTAACCGCCATGTCTGCAATCCTTCTTATCGGCACCCATTGTGGTGCCTCTGTGTTGTTGGCTTCGGCCTGCTGTCGTCCGCATTGTCATTGTCCTTGCGGTACATCCACGCCGTTCTACTAGGGGGAACCGCAGAATTCGGAAAAAATCGTACGCTAAGCTAACGGTGTTCTCGTGACAGCTCTTTGACTAGGCTTTCTAAGGCCATTCTGATAGCCCTGACTTCCTGAAAAGCCAAGGCTAAAATTTGTGCGGCTAAAAGGGATAACCGATGGTAAAATAAGTTATCCCTGTCGAGATACTGAAAAGCGTTATCCTCGTTTTTCCCAAAACTGTTTTGCCAGTTCGCTCAGAGCGCTAGTTAACTGAGCGACAGATTTCGCACTTTGAAATTATTCTGCCCGGTCTGTACATTGGTATCAGCAGCATCGCGTATATTGTTAATACTGCGGTTGATGTCTTCACTTACTGCTCCCTGCTGCTCGACCGCAGTCGCTATTTGCGCGTTCATGTCGGTAATTTCGTTAACGCGTTGGCCAATTCCATCAAGAGCTGTAGCTGCTTCCTCTGCGTGAGCTACACTCGTGTGCGCTTGCCGACTACTTTGCTCCATGACTGTAACAGCGGATTGCGCTCGCTCTTGTAGAGCGCTGATCATGCTTTGAATATCCGTTGTCGATTGCTGTGTGCGAGCAGCAAGACTGCGAACCTCATCGGCGACAACAGCAAAACCACGCCCCTGCTCACCAGCACGCGCGGCCTCAATTGCTGCGTTGAGTGCCAACAAATTCGTTTGCTCGGCGATCCCTCGTATAACGTCAAGAACTTTTGATATCTCGTTACTTTGACCTTCAAGCTCATGAATAACCTGAGCGGCTTGCCTAATTTCACCTTCAAGGGCAGTGATTGACTGGCTTGTGTGGGCTACCAGACGCTGGCCAGATGCCGTCTCAGTGTCTGCTCTTCCGGCCGCATCTGCAGCATGCTGTGCATTGCTCGCAACCTCTTGAATGCTTGCCGCCATTTGCTTTACTGCCGTTGCTATTTGATCTGTCTCTGCCTGCTGCTCAACTGTAAGTACATTGCTTGACTCAATATCCTTTAGTAGGCCTCGGGTGTGTTCGCTAAGCCGATTTGATGCATCACCTATGCGACCTACTACGGCGCCTGTTTCAGCTTGCATCATTCGTAAAGCAAACTCTATTTGGCCAAACTCATCGGTGCGCCCAGTGTAGAGGGATTGACTTAATGGGTTATTGGAAATATTCCTGGCTCTTTCAACCAGTCTTCCAAGAGGAGAGAGAATAGCCAAAACACTAACAGAGCTTAAGCTTCCTGACATTAAAGTAGCTAACAATAAGCTGCTTATTGATGTATCAGTAAGCATGCCGGCAGCCATTGCGCTTGATATAATACTACCCCATATGAGCAAGAGTATTTTCACGGAAAAGCTAGCAGCCCATTTCGGCCTCGCGGCCTTCCCGCTTCTCAGTTGAGCATATAATTTTTCCGCAGCCAAAACCTGCTCAGGTTCAGGCTTGGTCCTTACAGACTGGTATTCAACAATCGAACCATTCTTAGCTATTGGCGTTACATAAGCACTTACCCAATAGTGGTCGCCATTTTTACAGCGATTTTTTACTAAATAGGTGTTCCGAATACTAGATCACAGAAGGCGTGAACTCAGTCCGGGAGCTGGTTCTCTGACTTAGGAAACAACGCTTGGTTTTAGGAAAAAGAGCCGCGGATGCGCTGATTAATTTACCGAGAATATGCTCGGTAAAGACCTTCAACCAAGCCAGTGGTTCATCCGATGTCGCAATGACATCGTTCAAATCGCTTACAAGACGTAAAAAAATCCGGAACCCATCACAGGTTCCAGATTTTCTTACTGTTGGGGCTCGGCCAATGGATCCAGAGCTGATCAGCCTTGTCTCCAAGGCGGGCCCGTCTGCTAGGTTAAAGGAGGTAGGTGCTTAGGCCTTCCACGCCTTCCAGGTGTTGATCAGGCTGTTTGTGGAGCTGTCGTGGCTGCTGATGGGTTCGGCAGTGTTCAGCTCCGGCAGGATCTTGTTGGCCAGCTGCTTGCCCAGCTCCACGCCCCACTGATCGAAGCTGA
Source organism: Aeromonas sp. PrichA-15 (assembly GCF_017939245.1). NCBI lineage: Bacteria > Pseudomonadati > Pseudomonadota > Gammaproteobacteria > Aeromonadales > Aeromonadaceae > Aeromonas > Aeromonas sp. PrichA-15. Next base: position 5,023 of record NZ_JAGKRH010000390.1, read on the forward strand.
AGATGTTCCAGATGATGCCTTGCACGAAGATCTTGTGCTCGTACATGGCGATCAAGGCACCCAGGGTCTTGGGGGTCAGCTGTTTGAACAGGATGGAGTTGGTCGGGCGGTTGCCGTCGAACACCTTGAACGGCACCAGGTCCTTGACCTCGTCCAGGGTCTTGCCGATGGCCAGGAACTCCGCTTCCACCTGTTCCTTGCTCTTGCCGAAGGCCAGGGCCTCGGTCTGGGCGAAGTAGTTGGCCAGCAGCTTGGGATGGTGATCGCCGATGGGGTTGTGGCTGATGGCCGGGGCCAGGAAATCGCACGGGATCAGCTTGGTGCCCTGGTGCATCAGCTGGTAGAAGGCGTGCTGGCCGTTGGTGCCCGGCTCACCCCAGATGATGGGGCCGGTCTGGTAGTCGACCTTGTTGCCGTTGCGATCCACGTACTTGCCGTTGGATTCCATGTTGCCCTGCTGGAAGTAGGCGGCGAAGCGGTGCATGTACTGGTCGTAGGGCAGGATGGCCTCGGTTTCGGCGCCGTAGAAGTTGTTGTACCAGATACCGATCAGGGCCAGCAGCACGGGAACGTTCTGCTCGAAGGCGGTGGTGGCAAAGTGCATGTCCATCTCGTAGGCGCCTTGGTGCAGGGCTTCGAAGTTCTCGAAGCCCAGTGACAGGGCGATGGGTAGACCGATGGCGGACCAGGAGGAGTAACGGCCACCGACCCAGTCCCAGAACTCGAACATGTTGGCGGTGTCAATACCGAACTCGGCCACGGCCTTGCCATTGGTGGACAGGGCCGCGAAGTGCTTGGCTACATGAGCCTCGTCACCGGCGGCTTTCAGGAACCAGTCGCGGGCGCTGTGGGCGTTGGTCATGGTTTCCTGGGTGGTGAAGGTCTTGGAGGCCACCAGGAACAGGGTGGTTTCCGGGTCGACCTTTTTCAGCGTCTCGGCGATGTGGGTGCCGTCGACGTTGGAGACGAAGTGCATCTGCAGGTGGTTCTTGTAGGGGCGCAGCGCCTCGGTGATCATCACCGGGCCCAGGTCAGAGCCACCGATACCGATGTTGACCACGTGCTCGATGGCTTTGCCGGTATAACCCTTCCACTCGCCGGAGATGATCTTCTCGCAGAAGCCTTTTATCTTGGCCAGCACGGCTTTCACGTCCGGCATCACGTCCTTGCCGTCGACCTGGATGGGGCGGTCGGAACGGTTGCGCAGGGCCACGTGCAGCACGGCGCGGCCTTCAGTCCGGTTGATTTTCTCGCCGTTGAACATGGACTCGATGGCACTGGACAGGTCGGTTTCCTTGGCCAGGTCCTGCAGCAGGGCCATGGTTTCCTGGGTGATGAGGTTCTTGGAGTAGTCGACCAGCATGTCGCCACCGAAGGTGGTGGAGAATTTGTTGAAGCGTTCGGCATCGGCGGCAAACAGATCCTTCAGCTGCCGCTCCTTGTTGGCGGCGAAGTGGGCTTCCAGTGCCTTCCAGGCCTGGGTCTGGGTCGGGTTGATGTTTTTCATTATTGCATGGGTTCCTGTGTTATTTGGAGATAGGCGCGATTATCGATGTGGAAACAAGCGTCAGCCGTAGCTGGCAAATTCGGCCACGGCCTGTGCTGTCTGGGCATTGGCAAGGTATTGAGTCAGCAGGGCTGGACTGACGGTCAGATCGTGGGCGCCGGCCAGCAGGGCCTGGGTCAGCTGTTCGGGGATGGCGAACGAGGCGGCCACTATCCGAGCGGGCAGTTGCTGCCGCTCCAGCAGCTCCCGCAACCGGCCGATAACGCGCTGGAAGTCGCCGCCTTCACGGTCGATGCGGTTCACGTAGGGGGCCAGGTAGTCGGCACCTTCCCGGGCGGCCAGGAAAGCCTGCCGTTCACAGTAGATGGCTGTGGCGCAGATGGCGCCGCTGGCGTCATCGGAACGCTTCAGCTGGTGGATGGCGGTCAGGCCGGCCGGTGACACCGGGATCTTGCAGTAAACTGCGCCCCAGCGGGACCAGAGCTGTCTCGCCTGTGCCACCATGCCGGCCGTATCGGTGGCCGTCACCTGCACAAACAGTTGGTGAGGGCGATCAAAGCCCAACGCCCTGGCTTGCCCGATGAAGTCGTCGGCCTTGATCCCGGCCTGGGCCAGCAATTTGGGGTTGCAGGTGATACCGTCCAGGCTGAGCTGGTGCACCCAGGGGCGTAATTCTTCGATGTTCGCTGAATCCAGATACAACATGAGCACTCCTTCAGTGTGAAATGCGGCATCTCCGCCCTGTCGAGGGTGACCCGTAGCTCCAGGGGGCAATCATATTGCCGCTGTTCGTCTCGTCTTTGACTGCTGTCATTCCCTAGCGGGTCCATGTGGCGCGGGCGAGACCATCCCGCGCAAGCCAGAAAGAATTTTCAACTTTCCCTGTTTACAAAGAAATGAAAACCAAGATCATTGATTTTGAAAATCAGATCAACAGTTGTAATGACCCACTGAAATCCTGCTCAGGTCATAATGAGTGGAGATCACAGACATGAGCATCACGATGGACGAAGAAATCAAACGTTGGACGGCCAAGCGCAAGTCCGCCTTGGTCATGGAAATCATTCAGGGCAAGACCACCGTCGCCGAAGCGGCTCGAGCCTTTGATTTGCCGCCCTCCGAGATTGAAGAATGGGTAGATGACGCCAAACGGGGCATGGAAAACGCCTTACGGGCCAAGCCACTGGATATTCGCGAGCAGTACGAGAAGCAGCTCAAGGAACTCCAGGAAGCTTATGGCGAGGCCATGCTGGAGTTACGCGCCAGAAAAAAGCTGGCCTCCCTGCTGGGCGAGGACGACAGATAGTCGCCGATGTTCAGCAGGGATTACGCGCAGAAGGTATTGATGTCTCCGTCAGCAAGCTCTGCCGCTGGTTTGGCCTGCCGCGTCGTAGTTGGTACTACCGCAGCGTCAAGGCCGCGCCCAAGCTTCAGGAGCATCTGGTCACCCCGATCAAAAACATGATTGAGGAGAACCCATCGTTCGGTTACCGGACGGTTGCAGCCCTGTTGGGGTTCAACAAGAACACGGTACAGCGCATCTTCCAGCTCAAGGGCTGGCAAGTTCGCAAGCGTCCGGTTGGGTTTCGCCCCCGGATCCAGGCCCTGCCTTCGGTGGCCTCAGCGCCCAACCAACGCTGGGCGACGGACCTATGCCGGATCTGGGCTGGTCGCGATGGCTGGTGTTCCTTGGCGCTGGTGATTGATTGCCATACCCGTGAACTACTGGGATGGCATCTCTCGCGCAGTGGTAAATCGAAAACGGCCGAGGCAGCGCTGGAGCAAGCCTTAATTGCTCGCTTCGGCAGCTTGGGACGAGTTGCATCGCCGTTTTTGTTACGTAGCGACAATGGGTTGGTGTTTACCAGCCGCAACTACACAGCACTGGTGAAGAGCTATGGGTTGCAGCAGGAGTTCATCACGCCGTACACGCCGGAACAAAGCGGCATGGTCGAGCGGGTGATCAGAACGCTCAAGGAGCAGTGTGCCCATCGGCAGAGGTTCGAGACCTTGCAGCATGCCAGTCGGGTGATTGGCGACTGGATCCAGTTTTACAACCAGAAGCGTCCTCACCAGGCGCTAAAGATGAAAACACCGGCGCAGGCCTATGCCGAAGCCGCTTAGTTGTGCAGGAACGGCTGGGTCATTACAGTTTTTTATACATTTCGTATCTCTGCGGTGAGGCTATTGCTGTCATTCCTGCGCTCACGGGCGGCGAACTCGCTCAGTTCGTGCCAGGTCAGAACGATCTAAACCGGATCGCGGTCCAGGCTAGGTTGCTAACGGTTATCGATATGCCGCAAAAATAAGCGTGATCTGAATCACCAATTTAAAGCGCGCACAAAATAAAGCATATATAAAACAGTAGGATATGTTTAATTGCGCCCGAGGTGCCATTGTGCGGCCGCGATGTGTGTATGGGGAGGGAGGGGCAGTTGGGGCGCCTCAGGGAGTGGGGATGTCGTTGCCCCGTTTGAAAACCAGCGAAGCAACCGTAGCGGGAACAGGCATTCTAGGCTGGACAAAAAACGCCAACTTGGTCACATTATGAAAACCAAAATTAGCAAAGTGACGTTCAGTGTGAAAATATCAACTTACCGGGTCGCCAGCCAAACACGATAAGCGAACAGCTGCAACCTGGAACCAACCGCACGTCCGGCACCTTATCAACGGCAGGACGTGTCCCCTTCACAGATGGAGTCAACTTGAGGACTACACCATGGATGTAATTATTCATGCAGCGGAATGGTTCATTGCACTATTCCAAAAAGGCGGAGACGTCTTTGTCGGCATGGTTACCGGCATACTGCCGTTGCTGATCTCGCTGATGGTGGCGATGAACGCCCTGATCCAGTTCATCGGACAGGAGCGGGTGGAGCGCCTGGCTGCCAAGAGCGCCGGCAACCCGGTGTCCCGCTACCTGATACTGCCGGTCATCGGCACCTTCGTGTTCATGAACCCCATGACACTGAGCCTGGGTCGCTTCCTGCCGGAGCGTTACAAGCCGTCCTACTACGCAGCCGCATCCTACAGCTGTCATTCCATGAATGGCCTGTTCCCGCACATCAACCCCGGTGAATTGTTCGTCTATCTGGGCATTGCCAATGGCCTGACCACGTTGGGCATGCCGCTGGCTCCCCTGGCCATCAGCTACCTGCTGGTCGGTATGGTGAGCAACTTCTTCCGCGGCTGGGTGACCGACTTCACTACCGCCATGGTGGAAAAACAGCAAGGCGTTCGCCTCAGCACTGACGTCCACATTCGCGTAGCCGAGTAAGCCAACCAGGAGCAGACATCATGGCAAATTCATTGTACATCACCAAAGGCAGCGGCGGCTGGGGTGGTCCTCTGACCATCGACATCGAGCCGGGCAAGAAGGTCCTCTACATCACCGCGGGCACCCGACCGGACATCGTGGACCGCATGGTCGAACTCTCCGGCATGGAAGCGGTGGACGGTTTCAAGACCTCCATCCCGGATGACGAGATCGCGGTCGCCGTCATCGATTGCGGTGGCACCCTGCGTTGCGGCCTCTACCCCAAGAAGCGGATCCCGACGGTGAACATTCACTCCACCGGCAAGAGCGGCCCGCTGGCCAACTTCATCGAGGAGGATATCTATGTCTCTGGCGTGCAGCCGGACAACATCCAGCTGCAAGCCCAGGCCGGGAATGCGCCTAGCCAGCCGAAACAAGCGGCGAAACAAGAAGCGCCGCAATATGACAGCAGCAAGAAGCTGAGCGAGCAGAGCGACAGCCTGCTGGCCCGCATCGGCATCGGCATGGGCGGGGTGATGTCCACCTTCTTCCAGGCCGGCCGCGAAACCATCGATACGGTGCTGCGCTCCATCCTGCCCTTCATGGCGTTCGTGTCCATGTTGATCGGGGTCATCCTGGCCTCCGGGGTGGGTGATGTGATTGCACATGCCCTGATCCCGCTGGCCAAGAGTCCCGTTGGCCTGATGACCCTGGCGCTGATCTGTTCCTTCCCGTTCCTGTCACCCTTCCTTGGCCCGGGCGCCGTCATCGCGCAGGTCATCGGTGTGCTGGTAGGGACCCAGATCGGTCTTGGCAACATTCCGCCGCACCTGGCACTGCCGGCCCTGTTCGCCATCAATGCCCAGGCTGCCTGTGACTTCATCCCGGTAGGTCTGAGCCTGGCCGAAGCCAAGCCGAAAACAGTCCAAATCGGGGTGCCGTCCGTGCTTTACTCACGGTTCCTGACCGGAGCGCCGACCGTACTGCTGGCCTGGCTCGCCTCCTACTTCATCTACCAATAACGCTCAAACGAGGACTGAAATGACTATGTTGTACCAAACCCAAGTGACCAAGATCGGCGAGTTTGCTGCCGAAGCCCTGGATGACAACATGATGATACTGTTCGATGACAATGCCCCGGCAGACGTAGCGGACTACTGCTACATCCATCCGCACGCAGCGCTGTTGGATGACATCAAGGTGGGAGGGGATTTCGTTCTGGGTCAGACACGTTTTCCCATCACGGCGGTAGGCGACGTAGTCAACCAGAACCTCGGCGAATTGGGTCACATCACCATCCGTTTCGATGGCGCCGATGAAGCGGAATACCCAGGAACCGTGCATGTGAGCGGCACTTGCCCGACAGTCCCGGAACTGGAAATCGGCACCGAAATCACGTTTGAACTGAACTGAACAATCAAGACTCACGCTCCCCCTGCATCATTGAGTTAGCGGCTCGAAGCAGGGGGGCGCGAGATACAGCAATCGAGGAGAGTAACATGTCAAAAGTAGCACTGGTAGTTGGCGGCGGTAAAAGTCTGGGCGCCTTCCTTTGCAAGGGGCTGGCCGAGGCCGGCTATCGGGTGGCAGTCGCAGATATGGACGCCGACAGCGCCAAGCTCACCGCCAGCGAAATCGCCGAGGTGCATGGTGCTGAGAACGTGATGGCCGTGCAGGCCAATGCCACCCAGGAAGCGGATGTGCAGCGCATGGTCGGTGCCGTCGATGATCGCTTCGGGCGCATCGACCTGCTGGTCTACAATGCCGGCACGGCGACCGCGGCCAAGATCGATCAGTTCCCGTTGGATGCTTGGTACCGCTCCATCGAGGTGAACCTGACCGGTTACTTCCTGTGTGCCCGTGAGGCTTCCAAGGTGATGATCCGCCAAAATGGCGGCCGCATCATCCAGATCAACTCCAAGTCCGGCAAGGTGGGCTCCAAGCACAACTCCGGCTACTCGGCAGCCAAGTTTGGCGGTGTCGGTCTGACCCAATCGCTGGCGCTGGACCTGGCCGAGCACAACATCACCGTCCACTCCCTGATGCTGGGCAACCTGCTCAAGAGTCCCATGTTCCAGTCCCTGCTGCCGCAATACGCGAAAAAGCTGGGCATCCCCGAGGATCAGGTGGAGCAGGTCTATATCGACAAGGTGCCGCTCAAGCGTGGCTGCGATTTCCAGGACGTACTGAACGTGCTGAAGTTCTATGCCAGCGACGAGGCCAGCTACTGCACCGGCCAGTCCATCAACATTACCGGTGGTCAGGTGATGTTCTAGTGGTCAGGTGATGCTCTAGTTCCAACTGTGTGGGAAACTCCTGAGAACCTAATCTTTTGGCAGTGTGTCGTACACTGCCTTTTTTCATTGTGAGGTGCTAAATGGATGCCATTAATCTTCTGATCGTGTTTGCCCTGGTGGCCTGGGGATTGCAGATCGGCCTGGGCTTTTTTCAGGTACGGGCTTTCAATCGCATGCTGCAGGACATGAGCCTCAAAGGCTCGGTGAAGATCGGCCGCACGGCCTCCCGCTGGCGCCCGCGCACCCTGGTGGTGCTGGCCCATGATGCCAACGGCGTGATTGTCGATGCCAAAATCATGCGTGGCCTGACCATCTTCGCCAGACCCCAGACGCTGGACACTCTGGTGCATGCCCGTATCCCGCTGACCGAGCGACAACTGGCCGAACTGGCACCGCCGGTACGCGAAGCGGTAACCTGCGCGCTGTCAATAAAATGACAATTCGGTTGTCATATAATTTTCATTATGAAAATTTCAGTGTACATTCTTAGGAAATGAAGCCTATGGCTTTTTAAATTCAGCATATAGGGATTCAGGTATGTCCATTGAAACTCGTCGAGAAATGTTGGTGCGTTATCTGCGCGAACATGGCAGAACGTCAGTCAACGATTTGGCCGCCCATTTCAACATCACCGGCGCCACGGTGCGCAGCGATCTGCGGCATCTGGAGCAGGCCCAGCTGGTAGTCCGCCGCTATGGCGGCGCCGAGGCGTTCACCCAGCCGGCGCTGGAAGATCACTCCATGGACGAGAAAACCGTGCTCAATCTGAACACCAAGCAGCGCATCGGCGCCAGGGCCGCGAGCCTGGTCCGGGATGGCGAGTCCATCATTCTCGACAGTGGCAGCACCACCCTGCAGATGGTGCCCTGGCTGGCAGAGCGGGTAGCGCTGACGGTGATGACCAACAGCCTGCACATCATGAATGAAGCAGCGGCGCTGGACAGCAACGTGACGCTGCTGATGCCGGGTGGCACCTACCGCAAACGCTCCGCTTCCTTTCATGGCAGCCAGGCAGAGCAGGCCTTTCGCGTATTCACCTTCGACAAGTTGTTCATCGGCGCCGACGGCTTCGATGTCGAGCAGGGCACCACCACCTTCAACGAGGCATATCAGGTGAGCCAGGCCATGTGCCAGGCGGCACGGCAGATCATCGTGGTGACCGACTCCAGCAAATTCGGCCGCAAGACGCCCAACGTGGTGGTGCCCATCGACAAGATCGACATCATCATCACCGACAAGGGCATCAGCGATGCTGACCGGCAGGCGCTGGAGCAGCATGGCATCCAGGTGGTGCTGGTCTGAACTCCCCCCAATCCCCAGAGGTTCCCTTCGTCATGCGTGAACAGATCCAGCGCTACGCTCATGAAACCCTGAGTATCGAACTGGCCGAGGCACAAAGGCTGTGCTCTCGGCTCAATGATTCCTTCGTCTCGGCCTGCGAGGCCATCCTTGCTTGTACGGGCAAGATAGTGGTCACCGGCATCGGCAAGTCCGGCCATATCGGCAAGAAGATTGCCGCGACCCTGGCCTCGACCGGCTCGCCCGCCTTTTTCGTCCATCCCGCCGAGGCGCTGCATGGCGATTTGGGCATGATCACCAAGGGGGATCTGGTCATCATGATCTCCAACTCCGGCGAGGCCGGCGAGTTCAAGACCATGCTGCCGCTGCTCAAGCACAAGGGTCTGGTGGTGATCGGTTTCACCGGCAAGCTCGACTCCTATCTGGCGCGACAGGCCGATCACGTCATCGACATCAGCGTCCAGCAGGAGGCCTGTCCTCTCGGTCTGGCGCCGACTTCCAGTGCCATCAACACCCTGATGATGGGCGATGCCCTTGCCATCAGTGCTATGCGCATTCGCGATTTCAACGAGCAGGACTATGCAGTTTCTCACCCGGGCGGTAGCCTGGGTGCCCGATTGTTGCTACGCAACAAGGATATATTAGACCCTGAGCTACCAATACCAGTTTGTTCTGCAGACACATCCTTGAGGGATGCCATTGTGGCTTTGAGTCGTGGTGGATTTGGGCTAGTAGTGATTAGTAGTGATCAGGGCAGCATCTTGGGAGTTTTCACGGATGGTGATTTGCGGCGCTCTTTGGAAAAAACATTGCCCCTGGATACCTGTGTCACCGAGCTGATGACCCGAACACCGGTGGTGGTCCAAGCGGACGGTCTGGCGGCTGCCACACTGGAACTTATGCACGAACATCGCATCAATGCTGTCCCCGTGGTGTCTGATGAGGCTCGATTGTTGGGGGTGATCAGTATTCATCAGATATATAAAGCTGGTATTCGTTGATGGAGCGAAAGGCGCGAGCCATCATTTTGCTGTAGTTTTCCTGCTAGAGGCTGTCGTCATAAGATGGCAGCCCATAATGCCACGCAGCGGATCCGGACAGCCGCCACGAACGAAGCGGTGTTTTTCGCATACCGCGTGGCTATCCCTCGCCATTGTTTCAGGTGGAGAAAGGCAATTTCTACCAGATGCCTTACCTTATACATTTCCCTGTCGTGCTCTCGCTTTTCCTTACGATTCCGCTTCGACGGGATCACCACCTCCATCCCCTGAGACGCGGCCTGGGCTACCAAAGCGTGGCAAGGATGGTTATTCCGGCATACCTCATCCGCAGACCAAATCTGTGGATAAGGGCAAGCTGCCTGAGAAGTCCAGCGTTGGCGGGGAGCGACTTGCAGTTCTTGGGTATTTCGCACGGTATGAAACTGCGTTGGGTTAATGTTCTGCATCAGCCGAATCTTGCGATTCACCGTGCACGAGTGTTCTGAACTTCGTTAGAGAAAACGGCAAAATCTTCAAACATTGGTATGATGCTTTATTGCTCTGCTTTTTCTCATCGTTAGCGCTAAATTCTTAAGCTGGTATGATACTTTATTTTTTAGTGTCCGATTTTTCATGTGGTGAAATGCGGCTTACAGGGTGATTTGGTATGAATTTTTATTACTCGCATACAGACGGCCTATGGCCGTGGTCAGGAGGCGGCCAAGCGGCTGCTGGGCGCCGAGTTTGACGGGGTGCTGGTGACCGACCAGTACGCCGGCTACCGGTTTATCGACGCCGACCAGCGGCAACTGTGCTGGGCCCACGTGGCCCGCAATC
>NZ_JAGKRH010000067.1:0-6109 GCF_017939245.1 Aeromonas sp. PrichA-15
GGCGACCAAACCAAGGTGATCGAGGTTACGGATCGAGATAGCGGGTGCGGCCATGATGATCTACCTGCAAAAGAGAGTAATAGATCAGAACGGCCGATCGCCGTCAAGCACTGAAAATAGCAAAATCAGGTGCGGAATGACGGATCGATCACTTCAAGCGGGTCAACGACCAGTTTGGTCACGGCTGCGGGGATGAGGTCATTCGCTATGTGGCCGGGGTGCTGGTGGCCGAGGTACGCAAGGATGATCTGGTGGGGCGCATCGGTGGCGAGGAGTTCGCCATCATCATGGGGGGCGTGAGCGGCCAGATGGCCCGCGACATCTGTGACCGGATCCGCCGCCAGATAGAGACGGGCTCCCGGCAGGGGGCCTGCCTGCCGTGCGAGGGGGTCACGGTGAGCATTGGGGTTGTGTGCGCCAGTGCCGAGGCTGACCTGGCACTGATGCTGACCAAAGCCGATGCTGCCATGTACCGGGTGAAGGAAGCGGGGCGAAACGGGGTGCATCTGGCATTCGAGCCGGCACTGCCTCGGCTGGTCGAAAGCAGCGAGGGGTAGACCCTCGCCACCGATGGTGCCTGGCTAGAAGAGTTTGCTGCCCCAACCGAGCTTGTTGCGCAGCACGTGGAAGTAGCTGTAATCCAGCGGATGCACCAGATGAAGCTTGTGGCTGCTCTTCTTGATGAGGATCTCGTCCCCCGGGTGGACCGCCAGGGTGACCTGGCCGTCGCAGCTCACCTGCATGGCGTCGTCCTGGTTGTCTGGCGAGACCAGCAGCCGCACTTCGCTGTCCGCATCCAGCACGATGGGGCGGCTGCTCAGGGTGTGCGGGAACATGGGCACCAGCGTGATGGCGTTGAGTTTGGGGGTGAGGATGGCGCCCCCTGCCGACAGGGAGTAGGCGGTGGAGCCGGTGGGTGTCGCCACTATGATGCCGTCCGAGCGCTGGCTGTACATGAAGCTGCCGTCGATGTAGACCTCGAATTCGATCATGTGGGCGATCTTGCCCGGGTGAAGCACCGCCTCGTTGACCGCGAGGTTGCTCGACTTGCGCTCCCCGTGGCGATAGACGGCGGCCTCCAGCAGGAAGCGATGCTCGCTCTTGAAGTGACCCGAGAGCACCTGCTCCAGGGGCAGCAGATAATCCTGGGGCGAGAGATCGGTCAGGAAGCCGAGGTTGCCCCGGTTCACCCCGATCACCGCCACATCGAACCGTGACAGCACCCGGGCGGCCCCCAGCATGTTGCCGTCACCGCCGACGACGATGGCGAGATCCGCCTGCTCGCCGAGCTGCACCAGATCCATCACGTTCTCCCCGAGCAGCCCCAGGGTATGGGCCACCCGGCTCTCCAGCAGCACACGAAAGCCGCGGCTGGTCAGGTACTGGTACAGGCCGGTCAGGGTCTGGTTGGCCCCCTCGTGATGGGGCTTGCCGATGAGGGCAACGGTTTTGAACGGAGAATCCATAGGTTATCGGGTCTGGGAGAGTCTTGGGGGGAGTATACCGCGCTTTGCCGGGGATTTGTCTGCCTCCGTGGTGGTTGGTGCAATCGGCCCCGAAAAGGGACTGCCTGGCACGCGGATGGGCGCCATTGTGCCCGATCTGCCCTTTTCCCCTTGAAAGCCGGGGCTGTGTCCCCATAATAGCGCCAACACAGGGTCTGCTGGCGCGTGTCGCTTGTCTGAACGCCAGCCACCCTCACACGCAACCCCTGAATATTGGAGATGTCATGAGCCACGAAGAACAAAAGGTTGAAGCGATGGAGCAAGTGGAAGCCCAGCCAGTCGAGCCGACCGATGTAGACAGTGAAGTGACAGCCGAGCAGGCCCGCATCGCCGAGCTGGAGGCCCAGCTGGAGGCGGCCCAGCAGGCTTCCCTGGAAGAGCGCGAGCGCGCCATTCGCGCCGTCGCCGAGATGGAGAACCTGCGTCGCCGTGCCGCTCAGGACGTGGAGAAAGCCCACAAGTTTGCACTGGAGAAGTTCGCCGCAGAGCTCTTGCCGGTGCTGGACAACCTGGAGCGCGCCATCGAGCTGGCGGACAAGGAGAACGACACCCTCAAGCCGATGATTGAAGGGGTCGAGCTGACCCTGAAATCCATGCAGAGCGGCGTGGGCAAGTTTGGCCTGGTGGCGCTGGACCCGACCAACCAGCCGTTTGACCCCAATGCCCACCAGGCCATGAGCATGGTGCCCAGTGCCGATGTGGCGCCGAACACCGTGATCGCCGTGATGCAGAAGGGCTACGAGCTCAACGGCCGCGTCATCCGTCCGGCCATGGTGATGGTCTCCAAGTCCGCTGACTGATCGCGCTGTTCTCACCAAGCCCGCCGCTTGGCGGGCTTTTTGTTGGATGTGGCGCCAGAAAACGTGTCTGGCGTCATTTGGCTGTCAGGTGGCCTGTATGCAGGTTTTTTCAGGGCCGGACTTGAAGCGCCGACTTGAGACCCCATATAGGTTGCAAGGCCACGGCGGCACAAAAAATTTGATGCCGGGAGCTTGAAAGCCACAGTGGCAGGCCCCACCTAGCCGTTAACGTATCAAGGCGAGCCCCTCGCCAGTTTATTCAAAGTATTTGGAGATTCGTCAAATGGGTAAAATCATCGGTATTGACCTGGGTACTACCAACTCCTGCGTCGCTATTCTGGATGGCGACCATGCTCGCGTGATCGAGAACGCGGAAGGCGACCGTACTACTCCGTCCATCATTGCCTATGCCGATGACGGCGAAATCCTGGTTGGTCAGCCGGCCAAGCGCCAAGCCATCACCAACCCGAAGAACACGCTGTTCGCCATCAAGCGTCTGATCGGCCGTCGTTTCGAAGATGACGAAGTACAACGTGACCTGAAAATCATGCCTTACGCCATCGCCAAGGCCGACAACGGTGACGCCTGGGTTGAAGTGAAAGGCAAGAAAATGGCACCGCCGCAGATCTCTGCCGAAGTGCTGAAAAAGATGAAGAAGACCGCCGAGGACTACCTGGGCGAGCCGGTGACCGAAGCCGTCATCACCGTACCGGCCTACTTCAACGACGCCCAGCGTCAGGCCACCAAGGATGCCGGTCGCATCGCCGGTCTGGATGTAAAACGCATCATCAACGAACCGACTGCCGCGGCTTTCGCCTACGGCGTCAACAAGGTCAAGGGTGAGCGCAAGGTTGCCGTATATGACTTAGGGGGCGGTACCTTCGATATCTCCATCATCGAGATCGACGAAGTCGAAGGGGAAACCACCTTCGAAGTGCTGGCAACCAACGGTAACACCCACCTGGGTGGTGAAGACTTCGACAACCGCGTCATCAACTACCTGGTTGACGAGTTCAAGCGCGAGCAGGGCATTGACCTGCGCAACGACCAGCTGGCCCTGCAGCGTCTGAAAGATGCCGCCGAAAAAGCCAAGATCGAGCTCTCTTCTGCCCAGCAGACCGACGTCAACCTGCCGTACATCACTGCAGATGCCACCGGTCCGAAGCACATGAACATCAAGGTGACCCGCGCCAAGCTGGAATCCCTGGTGGAAGACATGGTGAAAGACTCCCTGGAGCCGGTTCGTGTCGCCCTGAAAGACTCCGGTCTGGCGGTTGGCGAGATCGACGACGTCATCCTGGTGGGCGGTCAGACCCGTATGCCGCTGGTTCAGAAGACCGTGGCCGACTTCTTCGGCAAAGAGCCGCGCAAAGACGTCAACCCGGACGAAGCCGTGGCCATGGGGGCGGCCATCCAGGGTGCCGTACTGTCCGGTGACAAGACCGACGTACTGCTGCTGGACGTGACTCCGCTCTCCCTGGGGATCGAGACCATGGGCAGCGTGATGACCGCGCTCATCGAGAAGAACACCACCATTCCGACCAAGAAGTCCCAGGTGTTCTCCACCGCCGAAGACAACCAGTCTGCCGTGACCATTCACGTGCTGCAGGGTGAGCGCAAGCGCGCCAGCGACAACAAGTCCCTGGGCCAGTTCAACCTGGAAGGCATCCGTCCGGCACCGCGCGGTCTGCCGCAGATCGAAGTGACCTTCGACATCGACGCCAACGGCATCCTGCACGTCTCCGCGAAAGACAAGGAGACCAACAAGGAGCAGAAGATCACCATCCAGGCCTCTTCCGGTCTGTCTGATGACGAGATCGAACGCATGGTACGCGAAGCCGAAGCCAACGCGGCCGAGGACAAGAAGTTCGAAGAGCTGGTGCAGGCCCGCAACCAGGCTGACGGTCTGGTCCACTCCGTGCGCAAGCAGGTCACCGAAGCCGGTGAAGCTCTGCCTGCCGACGAGAAGACCAAGATCGAGACTGCCCTGAGCGAGCTGGAATCCGCCATCAAGGGTGACGACAAGGCTGCCATCGAAGCCAAGCAGCAAGCGCTGCTGGAAGCGTCCCAGAAGCTGATGGAAATTGCTCAGCAGCAGGCTCAGGCGCAAGGCGCCGCCGGTGCTGACGCCGGTCAGTCCTCCTCTTCTGCCAAGGCTGACGACGACGTGGTCGACGCCGAGTTCGAAGAAGTGAAAGACGACAAGAAGTAAGCCCGACCCGGATGGGCGAAGTCCGCTTCGCCCATCGGCTCAGAATCTGTTCACGGTCTATCGCGAGAGGCCGTCAGCAAGGTAAAGAGCAGCGCAAGAACCGGAGTCTATGTGAATACATGAGCACTCTTGGTTACAAACAAGCGAGCTGCACATGAGCCTTGATCACGGCTTCGTAGTAAGAGTGTGAGCAGATTCGTCAATGAATTTACGGGCGTTGGGTAACCAACGCCCGTCTGCGTAACTGCTGATATAGCAACAGGATGAGTATGTCGAAGCGCGATTTCTACGAAGTGCTCGGGGTATCGAAAGGTGCCGACGAGCGCGAGATCAAGAAGGCGTACAAGCGTCTGGCCATGAAGTATCACCCGGATCGCAACCAGGGTGATGCCGGGGCTGAAGAGAAGTTCAAAGAGGTCAAGGAAGCCTACGAGGTCCTGACCGACGAGAACCTGCGTGCCCGTTATGACCAGTACGGACATGCCGGGGTGGATCCGAGCCAGGGTGGCGGCCACGGCGGCTTTGGCGGTGGTGCCGATTTCGGCGATATCTTCGGCGATGTGTTTGGCGACATCTTCGGTGGTCGCGGGGGCGGTCGTCGCGGCCCGGCCCGTGGCTCCGACCTGCGCTACAACATGGAGCTGACGCTGGAAGAGGCGGTGCGCGGGGTCTCCAAGGAGATCAAGATCCCGACCCAGGTCCACTGCGAAGTGTGCAACGGCTCCGGTGCCCATACTGGCAGCTCCGCCCAGACCTGCCCCACCTGCCACGGCTCCGGCCAGGTGCAGATGCGCCAGGGCTTCTTCGCGGTGCAGCAGCCCTGTCCCCACTGTCACGGTCGCGGCAAGATCATCAAGGATCCGTGCCGCAAGTGCCATGGGGAAGGGCGCTACCAGAAGACCAAGACCCTGTCGGTCAAGATCCCGGCTGGGGTCGATACCGGGGATCGCATCCGTCTCTCCGGCGAAGGGGAAGCGGGGGAAACCGGCGCATCGGCGGGGGATCTGTACGTACAGGTTCATGTGCGCGAGCACGAGATCTTCGTCCGTGACGGCAACGACCTCTACTGCGAAGTGCCCATCAGCTTCACCACGGCGGCGCTCGGCGGGGAGATTGAAGTGCCGACCCTGGATGGCCGGGTCAAGCTCAAGGTCACGGCAGAAACCCAGACCGGCAAGCTGTTCCGCCTGCGGGGCAAAGGCGTCAAGTCCGTGCGCTCCGGCCAGGTGGGGGATCTGATGTGCAAGGTGGTGATCGAGACTCCGGTCAAGCTGACCGAGACCCAGAAAGATCTGCTGCGCCAGCTGGACGACTCCTTCAGCGGCGCTGCTGCCAAGACCCACAAGCCGAAATCCGAGGGCTTCTTCGAAGGGGTGAAACGCTTCTTCGACGACCTGACCAAATAAACGCGACCCGCGTTACCCAAGCCGGCACGGATGTGCCGGCTTTTTTTTGGTTCATCGCGGCTTTCCGGGGAAGGCCGCCTTGATTTTCAGAAAAAAGTATTCTGAGTCCCTAAATCCATATGCCATGCGCTTTATCACTTTGATCTTGTTGTTCACCCCTTCCAGCACACTCGTGTGCATCGGGTA
>NZ_JAGKRH010000007.1:0-33713 GCF_017939245.1 Aeromonas sp. PrichA-15
TGCGCTTTGGTGGCATCCATGAATATCGACTGGGAGAAGCTCCGCCACAAGTAACGGAGCTAACAGGAGACCAGCAGATCATTTTGGAGGTATTGGGTGAGCGCTATCGGCAAATTTATTCCTAAATCAGGTGCGGAATGTCGGCTACAACCGTAAGAGGTAATGCAAATTTCAACTGCCTTACTTGAGCAAAGTTCAATCCCTCCCTATTACCACCAGCTTGAAAGCTATCGATTTGATTTTGACCAACACTTGAATTAATAAGCTCAACCAAAACAACTGGAACAAATTTAGAACCGTCGACTCTGATTATGCAGACGTGCTGGTTTACATTGCCACCGATGACTTGAATATCTGCTTTTGCACAGCGCCCGATTGATGCTCCAGTTATATTTAGTAGTACATCATCACGTTTGATTTCTGAACCAAGAAAAGTAGAGTGAACAGTCTCCGTTATATATGCAACATCAGATAAATCGAGTTTCCCCCATCCGACATTTTGGCTTCTAACAAATGGTCTCCCACTATCAACATATACAGAAGAACCTCCAGTTGGAGTTTTTCCACTGCCAACCTTTACCGCACAATTATCAATTAAAAAAACATCCCAATCCTCCGGAATAACCCCCACTTCCGTTTGCTTATAACCCGCCGGGATCGCCTTGCCTGCTGTCTCTTGCATCATCTGCTCTGCCATTATGCCCACTCCAACCCCATGCTCTTCAAATGGGCGGCCACCTTGGCCTCCAGAGCGGCGACCTGCTGGGTCAGTTGCGGCAGGGTGGCGCTGTAGCGCTCCTCCAACTCCTTGACGCGGTTGGCCAGCTGCTGGGTGATGCGCTCAATCTCCGCCTCGATGGCGGCTTGCAAGCTGGCGCGCCACTTATCCTCCACCAGCAGTTGCTTGATCTCACTCTCCAGAAGCTTGGGGTAACGGGCAACCACGGCCCGATCCAGCGCCTCTTGCGCTTCTTTTACCGCCTTTTTGGCCTGGCTTTCGGCTTCGAACAGCTTGATGGCGGTTTTTAGCGCCGCCTTTTCCTCGGCATCGCTGGCCTGCTTGAGCCGCGCCTTCAGGCTGGCGGCGTTGATCTTGCCTGCGTCGTTGGCGGCGTCACTGAGCAGCCCCTCCTCGCCGCCCTGCTCTTCCAGATAGCTTTCCAAGACTTGGCTTGCCTCATCCGCGGCGGCCTGCAGGGCGTCGATGACGGCCTGCTCGTTGGCAAAGAAGCGGGCCACCAGCAGCGCCGGTGGCAACAGCTCGGCCTTGTATTTGCTCTTGCCCAGCACCAGATCCGGCGTCTCTTTAAGCTTTTCGCCCTTGTCGACTTTAAGCTCGCGCAGCACCTTGCCCGCCGCCCAGCCATCCTGGCAGAGCACATAGACATCGTCCTGCATCACGGCATGCCAGTAATCCAGCAGCAGTTGGTAGATATCGTAGTTATCCAGCAGCGGCAGCGGCGCATAGGCGGCGAGCAGCGATTCGCTGATCTCCTCGATCAATGCCTTGGGCGATTCACCCGGCTTTATCTCCGCCAGATGGCACTCGGTAAACCAGCGTGAGAAGGGTTCGAGTGAAGCAGTGGCAAAACGGACAAACTCGGGGTGCGCCAGTATGGTGCCCTTGACCTTGGCGGCATACACCAGACCATGGCTATAACCCGCATGGGCCGGAGCAAACAGATCGGCCCGCAGGGTCGGGAACACCTGCCAGTAAGCGCCCAGGGCGTCGATATCCCGATTGGGAATGCCGCCTTTAAGGTGGGCGGCCAGATCGTGCAGATCCTCGGCCTCGCTAGCATCGATATAGCGCGGAATATTCAGGTTGTAGTCGTTGGCGGCGATCTCGGAGAGCGGCACGGCGCGGCTGTAACGGGGGATCACCTGCTCACGGGTAAAGGTATCGACGATCTTGTGGATGTCCTGCTCGCGCAGCCGGTTCTTGTTGCCATCTTTGATAAAGCCTTTACTGGCATCGATCATAAACAGGCTCTGGCTGCTGTAGCCGTTGGCCTGGATGGCGCGCTGGTGTGCCGTTTCTTTGTCGATGACGATGATGCAGGCCGGAATGCCGGTGCCATAGAAGAGGTTGGCAGGCAGGCCGATGATGCCCTTGATAAAGCCCTGTTTGAGCAGATTCTCGCGGATGCGCGCCTCGGCATTGCCACGGAACAGCACGCCGTGGGGCAAGATCACCGCCCCCTTGCCACGGCTGTTGAGGCTCTTGATGATGTGCAGCAAGAAGGCGTAATCGCCGTTTTTCTCCGGCGGTACCCCCCAGACAAAGCGGCCAAACTCATCGTGCTCAGCATCCAGGCCGCTGGTCCAGTTCTTGTTGGAAAAGGGCGGGTTGGCGACGGCAAAGTCGAAGCACTTGAGCTGGTTGTTGCCCTCCTTCCACTGGGGCGCGGCCAGGGTATTGCCCTTCCAGATCTTGGCGGTCGGGTTGTCGTGCAGGATCATGTTCATGCGCGCCAGGGCGCTGGTGGCGTTATCCATCTCCTGACCGTAGATGGTGAGCCCCTTGGGGCCCGCCTCGTCACTGGCCTTGAGCAGCAGAGAGCCGGAGCCGCAGGTGGGGTCGTAGACGGTGGCATCTTGCGGCGTCTGGCGGCTGATACCAATCACCTTGGCCAGAATGCGCGACACCTCGGCAGGGGTATAGAACTGCCCCTTGGACTTGCCCGATTCGGTGGCGAAGTGGCGCATCAGGTATTCGTAGGCATCACCTAGCAGATCATCACCCTCGGTACGGTTGGCGGAGAGATCCAGCCCCTCGAAGATGCCAATCAGCTTGGTCAGGCGGTCGATCATCTCCTTGCCCTTGCCCAGCTTGTCCTCATCATTGAAGTCGGCGATGTCGATGACGCCTTTGAGATCATTAGCTTCGGCCAGCGCCGAGATGGTGAGGTTGATCGCCTCGCCGATATTCTTATCGCCCTTAAGCGCCACCATATCGTCAAAGCTGGCGCCTTGCGGCACCTCAATCATGGCGTAGGGGTTGCCCTTGGCCTTGTCGGAAACGTACTTCACAAACAGCAGGGTGAGCACATAGTCCTTGTACTGGGAGGCGTCCATGCCACCGCGCAGTTCATCGCAACTGGCCCACAGGGAGGAGTAGAGTTCGTTTTTCTTGATAGCCATGGAAAGGGTTCCAATAAGAGTCAGTTTGCGCCAAGGGCGCATGGAAAACGAAAAGAGGCGATTGTTTGCACCCATACGGGTGAGCACGCCAGAGATTGCCAACGAGTTTACCCACTTGACCCTGTGGCAACCATGGTGGATATCACATCAGTTACGGATAGGCAGATCGTTTGCTGCAAAAGCCATCATTTGCCTTCCAGCAAGGCCGGCGGTGTGCTCTCGCCACGGCATTTGAGTTGCCCCAGCGCGTTGGTTCGACAAACGGTGCCATCAGATGCACGCAACTGACCAAGCGCATCTTCACGCCATGTCACCCGTTCACCGGTTTTGGCATTGCTGCCGCGAATATTGCCCAGCGCGTCTTGCCGATAGGTAGTACTATCGCTCCCCTTAAGATTGCCGAGCGCATCCTTACGCCAGGTCGTTCCGGTTCCCGAGTCTTTGATGTTGCCAAGCGCATCCTCACGTAAGGTGCCCTGCTTGCCATCGTCACATTGATAGCGGGTATGGCCCAATGCATCTTTTCGATAGGTGCAGTCGGCTGCAAACACGACTTGCGGCGTTAGGCTCAGCAGCAGTGCGGCCAGCGACCACTGGCGTGTCGCTAACCAAAAGCCGGGTTGGTGACTCATTGCATCTCTCCTCTGACGTGAACTCGATTGACTATACCGGGCCAGCCGCTCAGCCTCGATACTGAGGTTTTTAACATGTCGTGTTTTCAGGCGGATGCGTGATGGCAAGACGTCCACTGAGGCGCGTTCAGTCCAGCTTGAGATAATTAACCTCGTTTGTATTTACCCACTTGCTCAAGAAAGTAGCTGCCCAGCTCACCCTTATGCTGGCTTGCTTCGCTTTCTGCGCTGGCCAAGTGACCGTTGCGCTCTTTCCATACGGCATATGCGGCAGCCTTCTCGACCTCGACCCGTTCTTGCTGCTCTTTCGGTAGGGCACACAGATTGTGACTCATACTGACCTCTTTGTTATTTGTTGGCGCCATGGTACGTCATCAGTGGCATGCGGGACTTGCGCTGGTTCAAAGGTGGTGCGCTATAATGGCTGTATATAAATACAGGTGTTTTGCCATGAAGCTGTTAACCCCAGACCCATCACCCGCCGAGGTGACCATCCCGCTGTTCTTACACCGCGCCTCTTGTGGCTTTCCCAGCCCAGCCAGCGACTATCTGGAAGGGAAGTTGGACCTCAACACCCACTGCGTGCCGCACCCTGCAGCCACCTTCTATCTGCGTGCCGAGGGGGAGAGCATGACCGGGGTCGGCATCTTTCCCGGTGACTTGCTGGTGGTCGATAAGAGCCTCACCCCTCGCCATGGTGATATGGTGATTGCACTACTCGATGGCGGCTTCACGGTAAAGACCTTGCAGCTCAAGCCGAGGTTGCGGCTGTTGCCAGCCAATCCGGCGTTCGCGCCTATCGACCCTTGTATGAGCCTCTCCCTGGAGTTGTTCGGAGTGGTCACCCATGTGATTGGCAATCTGAGGCAGCGTGATGGCTATAGCGCTCGTTGATGTAAACAACTTCTACGCCAGCTGTGAGCGGCTGTTTCGCCCTGAGCTGCGTGGCCGCCCGATCGTGGTGCTCTCCAACAACGATGGATGCGTGGTGTCGCGCAGCCCCGAAGCCAAGGCGATGGGTATCAAGATGGCCGGGCCCTACTTCAAGATCCGCGAGCAGTTCGAGGCGCATGGCGGTGTGGCATTCAGCTCCAACTACGCGCTCTATGGCGATATGTCTGGCAGGGTGATGAGCACGTTGGAGACCATGGCCCCTGAGCTTGAGGTCTACTCCATCGATGAAGCGTTCATGGCGTTGTCGGAGTCGTTTGCCGGGGACCTGACAGCCTATGGGCAACAGATCCGGCAGCGAGTGTGGCAGTGGACCGGCCTCACGGTAGGGGTCGGGATCGGACCCACCAAGACCCTCGCCAAGCTGGCCAACTATGCAGCCAAGAAGTGGCCTGCCACGGGCGGCGTCGTGGACTTGCATGACGAGCTGCGCCGTGCCCGGCTGATGGCTATCACCCCGGTGGACGAGGTGTGGGGCATAGGACGGCGCTTGGGGGCCAAGTTGGTGGCACAAGGTATCAATACCGTTGCTGACCTGGTGGCTAGCGACGCTAAAGGGTTACGCACCCAATACGGCGTGGTGGTCGAGCGGATCGTACAGGAGCTGCGTGGCCTGCCTTGCGCAGAGCTGACCGTTGAACCGGCGGCGAAGCAGCAGATCCTCTCGAGCCGTTCCTTTGGTGAGCGCGTGACCGACCGTGGAGAAATGGCCCAAGCGTTGTCGGGCTTTATGGCTCGCGCAGCCGAGAAGCTGCGGGCCGAGGGAATGTGTTGCCAGCGGGTGCACCTGTTCGTGCGAACCAGCCCCTTTGATGAACGAGCCCCTTACTACAGTGAGCAGGCTGGCGTCCGGCTGGTCTGCCCTAGCGATGATACCCGGTTGCTGCTGCAGCAAGTGAACGTGCTGCTACCGCAGATTTGGCGCGACGGTTACCGTTATCAGAAGGGGGGCGTCATGCTGAGTGAGTTCACCCCCAAGGGGCAACAACAGGCAGATCTCTTTGCCCCGTCCTCCGCTCAATCAGATGCGCTGATGGCAGTGATGGACCAGATCAAAGCCAAGGGATTGGGGCGCGTAGGCTTTGCCAGCCAAGGCACGGGGTCGCCTGAGTGGATGATGCGACAAGAGCACCTGAGCCCCTGTTACACCACCCGCTGGGAGGACCTGCCGGTGGCCAGGTAAGTGGATACAGTAATGTGCCTACCGTTTGCTAGATGTGGTACCCCACGTGGTACCCCAATACGAGGTTTTAGGATGATTTCTCAAGATCGACAAGTCGCGGCAGCAGAGCTTAAAGAAGGTGCAACCGCAACCCGATTTGCTATCAGCTCTAAACATGGTAACGGGTGAAGAACTCGCTGCGGGGCAGTTGTCATAAGCTCGGAGCGAAGCATTTACCAAGGCATCTTGCGGAATACTGCTTCCGGTTTAATCATCGTTTTGACCTCAAGAGCATGTTGGTTGAATTGGGGCATGCAGTCATGGCAAGCCCTCCGATGCCATATCGGCTCTTGAAGCTGGCTGAGGGTCATGGGTAATCAGGAACCGAAATTGTCCGTCGCGTAGAACAACTCTTTGCCTATGCCGATACCATCGAGCAGCAGGCCAAGACGGCCAAAGCGCGGGTCGATAACCTGACCCAGGCCATTCTGGCCAAGGCATTTCGTGGCGAGCTGACCGCCGACTGGCGCGCAGCCAACCCGGACCTGATCAGTGGCGACAATAGCGCCGCCGCCCTGTTGGCTCGCATTCAAGCCGAGCGGGCCACTGCCAAGCCGCGCAAACGGGCAACCAAAACATCCGCGACGTAGGTTCGATTAGCGAAGCGTAATCGGACGCACGAGAAACCGCCGCCCTGCTGGCCCGCATTCAGACCGAGCGGGCCACCGCCAGCGGCAAAAAAGGTAAGTGTGGGCCCCGCAAGCCTCGCGCAACGGCCTGACCCGCTCGTATGATGTGCAGTCAGCGGCAACATTCGACGGGTTGTAAGCCAAGTGCAGGCGAGATAAGGTCGTGTTGGCAGCAAAATTAGGAATAGAGCATGGAAATCAAACAACTCACCCTCGAAAATCTGGGGCGTTTTGAGCGTCTTGCCATCGAGTTTGCCCCCACGGAGCGGGTCAACTCGAATGTGACCGTGCTGATTGGCAACAATGGTGCAGGCAAAACCTCGGTACTCAAATCGTTGGCGACCTCACTCAGCTGGTTTGTTGCCCGTTTGCGCAGCGACAAAGGCAGCGGCAGCCCCATCCCGGAAGAGGTCATCCTCAATGGCGCCAATACCGCGGTGGTCTCTCTTCAACTACACGATCAGCTGAAGGAATACATCTGGTCTCTCACCAAAACTCGCGCCGGTCGCAAGAGCAACGAGCAATCCATATTGACCGACGCTAGCAAACTAGCCGATGAGTATCGAGCACGATTGACAGAGCAGGAAAATGTCAGCTTACCCCTGATCGCCTTCTACCCAGTCGAGCGGGTGGTGCTGGATATTCCGCTAAAGATCAAAGAGAAACATTCATTTCGCCAACTCGATGGTTATGACAATTCGCTGAGTCAAGGAGTCGATTTTCGTCGTTTCTTTGAGTGGTTTCGCGAGCGGGAAGATAGCGAAAACGAGTCGGTAATCCCTACTGAAGTTCTTAATGAACTTCAAGATTTACTCGGTCCTGATCTTTGGCAAAAGTTGCAACAGACACAGGCATCAGCCAGAGATCGTCAGTTGACGGCGGTGCGCACAGCTATTGCCAACTTTATGCCCGGATTTAAAAATCTGAAGGTCCGCCGTAAGCCGCGTCTGCATATGTCCATCGACAAGGAGGGTCAGACCCTCAATGTGTTGCAACTGTCGCAAGGGGAGAAATCCCTGATGGCACTGGTGGGCGATATTGCCCGCCGCCTCGCAATGATGAATCCGGAGCTGGAAAATCCGCTGCACGGCGATGGGGTGGTGCTGATCGACGAGGTGGACATGCACCTGCATCCCCAGTGGGCACGTACTATCATCCAGCGGCTCACTGATACCTTCCCCAACTGTCAGTTTGTGCTGACCACCCACTCCCCCCTGGTGATCAGCGATTGCAAGGATGTACTGGTCTATTCGCTCGATAATGGCGAGTTGACTGAAGTGCCATCCCAATATGGTCAGGATGCCAACTCGGTGCTGCTGGAGGTGATGGATACCGCTATTCGCAATGAGCGGGTGGCGAGCCGACTGAATGACTTACTCGATTTAATTCAAGATCGGCAATTTGATAAGGCCAATGCCCTGCTGGCCGCGCTAAGAGCCGAGCTGCCAGCCAACAACCTGGAGCTGACCAAGGCTAGCCTGCTGCTGCGCAAAGAGGAGCTGCGCCGTGCGCAAGATTTATAAGGGACAAGAACCTGCAAGTCTGGCGGCATTCAAACGTCAAAATCCTCATGCTCGATATCACGACCTACCCAACGATGAAGAGGGTCAGGCAATTCGCCAGCAGATCCGGGAGGCTTGCACTACTGAGCAATTCCATCTCTGCGCCTACTGTTGCCAAGCCATCAGCGGCACCAGTGAAGACACCATGAACGAGCATGTTGAGGCTAGGGATCTCGCCCCTAAGCGCACCATGGATTTCAGCAATCTGGTAGCCAGTTGCAAAACACCGAAACAGTGCGATGCCGCCCATGGCTCGCAGCCTCTGCCGTTGACCCCGCTGATGCCTGAGTGCGAAACCGAGTTGCGCTTTAAATGGAGTGGTCGGGTTGAGGGGTTGACGGAAAGAGCCAAAGAGGCGATCCGGGTACTCAATCTGGGTGATACGGAGCAAAGCAACAAGGTGCTGGTTGCCAAGCGCAAACAGCTGGTGGATAGCCTGATTTGGACCCACTATGGCGATGATCAGCAGGCACTGGCGCTGGAAGATGATGCACAATTGCTGACAATGCTGATCGAAGATCTGAGCCAGCCCAAACAAGGCAAGCTGGAGCCCTTCGCACCTGTACTGGTGAACATACTGCGCAGTCAGCTCTAGCGATTGCGTGCCTGCCCGGGTGACTCGGGAGCCACAACCTCGGTACACCTCGTGCGCTTTTCTCCGGCAGCAGACCGCGAGGATAGGCGCATCTCCTCCCCTCTGATAATCTGCCGTGGCCACGGTAGCCAACTATCCCGTTTTCATTTGGAGTTTTCATGTCACTGACCAAGAGTAAAACCTCGGCCAAGCGAAAAAAAGCCGAGCCGCGCCACGAGAGTCCGGCCCTTGCCTATTTTCATCGCCAGTGGCAGGCCATCGAAAAGCTGCAGGCCAAGCTGGCCAAACAGGAGCAAGAGGGGGCGGATATCTATCAGCGCTTTGTCAGCGACATTGAGCCTCTGGAGCGTGAGCAGTGTGGGCTGATTTTTCAGCTTTGCCAGCGGCTGGCCGGTTTCACCGCCCGCAAAAGTTTTACCCAGTGGCAGCGCGAGATGCTCCATGGCTGGATTGATGAATTGATGGGGTATCTTGAATCCAACCCGTTTCGGGGGGAGCTGGATCTGGAGTCACTCTATATGGCGGTGCAAGCGGGCAGCGTCAGCCAGCTCGATGATGATCAGCTCGAGGCGAGCTGCGATTTTATCACTGACATGCTGCAAGAGGCGTTTGGCGAGAGCCCCGATGATATCGAGCTGCTGCGCGAGATGGTCAGAAATCCCGAGAAGCTGCGCGACTATATGCAAGCCCAGGCCCAAAAACAGGGCGGTGATGAGCATGAGTGGGACGACGACGCGCCGGACTGTGGCGATGACCCCTTTGCCAATGACGAGGCTTTCGCACGTTGGCAGGATCATCATGACATGGCCGATCCGGATGAGGTTGCCAGGGTTGAGCAACTGCTCGATAACTCAAGCCTTAAGCAGCTCTATCGCAAGCTGGCTATGACGCTGCACCCGGATCGGGAGCAAGACCCGGTCAAGCGTGAAGAGAAGAGCCGCCTGATGGGCGAGCTCAGCCATGCGTGGGAAACGCGGGATATGTTTACTCTGTTGCACCTGGCTCACACCCATCTGCCCGAGGCAGACAAGCTGCTGAGTGAAGAGAATCTGGTGGCCATCAATCCGGCGCTCTGGCAGAAAAAACGTGAGCTCGAGATCTGCTTTTATAGTGGCCCGGAGGGAGTGCAAGGGGTTATCTTGCACAAGTTTAAACAGCGCTCGAAGAAGAAGACCGATCTCGCGTTCGAGGAGCATCAGCACTATCTACAGCGGGATATCAAGCAGTTGCATGGACAACTGGCGACCATCACCACCCTTGCAACCCTCAAACCCTATCTGGCCGAGCGCTGGGACGCACGTCAGCACGCCATCTGGGATGAAGAGCCGGACTTTGATGAGATCTTCTTTCGATAACACTTTTTTCGAAAACACATTTTTTGAAAACACCTATTTCGAAAACAAGAGAGAGCCAATGGCTCTCTCTTGTTTTGGGTAGCTTGAAGGATGTCGTGGCAATGAGACATCCAGATGAGTGCTATCGAGGCGCTGGACAGCCAAGGGCGCATGGAACACCAGCACAAGCTGACTGACCGAGTGAAAGGTGTTAGCGCCTTATTTATTCTCGGCCTGATACTGCACACCGCTCGCCGACATGGTAATGGCCGGTAGCTTTTGACGAACCGCCTCCCAAAAGCTGCTCTTGCGTTTGTGCTGCTGATAAAGCTGATTCAGATACTCCTGTGGCGAACAGAGAGGTCTCTCTCCATCCTCTTGTTCTACCTTTAAGGCCGCCTGATAATCCAGGCTCTTTTTCAGATCCGAGGCTGCCCCCGTGTAGTAGGTGCTCTTGCCCTGATTAACGACATTGGCCACCAATTGACGACGTAGCCGCACTGCCACCACGATAAATCCCTGCTGATAGAGGCGGCTCGACCAGGTTCGTACGGTTGAACCAGCAAGGAGTGAGAGATCCTCCTGCAAGTCTGCATCTGTACATTGCTCAAGCCGTTGTGCCAGTTGTGGCCATGCATCAACCTCCTCCAACAGCAACAAGACCTCGCGTAGCCCCCATGATTCGGCAATGGCAACAAACTGGCCTAATGCTACTTCTCTAGGCTCATCTCCACTTTGGCAATAACTCGCAAAAAACGAGTTTGCCCGTGTGCTAGCAAACGCGCGTAATGCCTGAGCATGAGCGTCAGCTCGGCGTCCCTCTTCCAGATAGGCCCGGATCAACACTTGATGCCACAGGTTCAATTGGCGGTGGCGCTGCAACAGAGCCGAGTCCATTGCCTCTAATACCGCGATGGCTTGATCGGCGCGTAATTCGTCGGTCAGCAGTCTGGCATAGTCAATCTGCTGACGGGGGTGGCTAAAGAGACCAGCCTGTTGCACCGAGTCAAAGAATGCAATATCACGCAACTCAAAGCTCAACCCCAACGCCTCTGGCAATAGACCTGCCGCCGCATAGTTATCGCGCAAGGCTCGCATCACTGGGGAGCCGAGCACATCACGGTAATCAAACAGGCAAGTAATGCTGATCGATGGATCAATGTCTGACAATCCGTCACGCAATCGACGAGCCAGCACCTCTGGGGGGACAGACTCTCGTTGAGCAGCGATCGCCATCAACCACTGTTCGACCAGCGCAAGATGGTAGTCCTCCCAGCTGCCACTGGATGTATCCATCTTTTCATACAAGGCTCTGGCATTCGCCAGCAACTCGAGGGCGAAGAGTTCTCCCTCCCTTGGAGAGGCGACGATCCCCTTGGCCAGCAACGGAATAAACTGATTTTGCAAGGTATCGAAGAAGGCATCCACCTCCTTATAATCCCAGGAAGGGGGGCGACGAGTGAGCTTGCTATACTCTTTTTTTGCCAATGCCAATAAGGCATCCTCAGCAGTAAGGTACTGGTTAATCAGGTGCTTTTTTGCGAGGGGAAGATGCGTTGCCAGGTCAAGCACGATAGCCAACAGCTCGGCTTGGCTTTTGCTTTCCAGTTTACTCAATTGCGCTTTGGTTAATATTCGTGCCATCAGCTGAACTACCCATTATCAGGTCTATCTAATCGAACATTGTGCCTGAGACCGATATAGATGCCTATCCATTGGAGCGACATCCCCCGGATGACAGAGACCATAAAGAACACATGGTTAAGAAACCATGTCTACGTCGCTGGAGGCGCTCAGCAATGAACACCTGCAAGAGCAAGCCACCAAGGCCCGATTTGCTGCTCGTATCCTTCATGCCCACTTTCTGGCACAACGTAGCGAACACCAGTGGTGGTACCCATCAAGATTGGCCGCAACGAGCCGTGTCCCTTTGGCTGCGGCTAGAAGTACAAGCAGTGCTGTTTGCACTGACCAACAACATAGATAGCAAGAGAGGGCCATTGGCCCTCTCTTGCATTAGGCAACATGGGGAGGATAGGTACAGTTATGTGGTCAACGCTGTTCATCAGGCTAGTCCGAGTTGAGTCGTCGACAATGATAACTAGTCTTGTAGGTGTGGGTTCAAATGTGGGTTCAAAACGAAAAAGGCACTATCAATAAAATGATGGTGCCTTTATTTTCAATAGCTTAGCTGTTATGGCTTAGTTCATGCCGTAACGCTTGAGTTTCTTGCGCAGGGTGCCGCGGTTGATGCCCATCATCACGGCCGCGCGGGTCTGGTTGCCACGGGTGTACTGCATGATCACGTCCAGCATGGGAGCTTCGACTTCGGAGAGAACCATATCGTACAGATCAATCACTTCCTGACCGTTCAACTGGGCCAGGTAGTTACGCAGGGCCTGTTGCACAGAGTCACGCAGGGGGCGTTGGGTCGGCTCGGCAGCGTGATTGTGAGTAGTTGTTACCAATGCATCAGAAGTCAGGGTTTGTTCGAACATATTCGGTCGGCTCTTTAGTTATGCGTTAACCTAATCCATCGAAATACGCTTCGAGTGCCTCGAGTTGTGCGTCTGCACAATCCAGGGCATTGAAGTGCTTACGGAATTCTCGGCCCGCCTCTTCTTCATCCAGATACCAGCCCACGTGTTTACGGGCAATGCGCGCTCCCAGATAGGCACCGTAAAACTGGTGCAGATTGGTGACATGCTCGTTCATCAGGGTGCGAACCTCTTCCCTGTCGGGAGGCGGCAGCTTGGTGCCCGTTTCAAGAAAATGGCGGATTTCCCGGAAAATCCAGGGTCGTCCTTGCGCAGCACGGCCGATCATCACGGCGTCGACACCGGTATAGTCGAGGACATACCGGGCTTTCTCCGGGCTATCGATGTCGCCATTGGCGACAACAGGAATCGATACGGCCTGCTTAATCGCCCTGATAGTGTCGTACTCCGCTTCGCCCTGGTAGAGGCAGGCACGGGTACGACCATGCACGGCAAGGGCCGCGATACCGCAATCTTCGGCGATTCGGGCGATCTCCTCGCCATTGCGGTTATCCGGATCCCATCCTGTGCGGATCTTCAAGGTGACAGGTACTTCCACCGCATCCACCACGGCCCGGCAGATGGATCTGACCAGGTCTGGCTGACGCAGCAGGGCGGAACCTGCCAGCTTCTTATTCACTTTTTTTGCCGGACATCCCATGTTGATGTCGACGATCTGAGCGCCCTGCTCCACGTTGTAGCGGGCAGCAAACGCCATCATCTCGGGGTCGGCACCGGCAATCTGGACCGATCGCAAGCCGCCTTCAGCAGAGTGATCCATTCTCATCCGGGTTTTCTGGGTATCCCAGACATCCGGGTTGGCCAGCAGCATCTCGGAAACGGCCATACCGGCTCCCAAACGTAAACAAAGTTCACGAAATGGTCGGTCTGTTACACCGGCCATGGGGGCCACGATCAGGGGAGTTTCAAGCGTGTGGGGACCTATCTGCATTCCACGGTTACCATCGGCTTAGGGCGGCGTATATTACGCATTTTTTAGTCAGGAGAAAAGGTTAGTATTTGAGCGTCAGCCATTTTTTTCTGAAAAAAACGTCGCGCCAAGGCTTGCAAATTCAGGAGTGCTTGAAAATCGGACATATTGTCTGTGACCATGGTCAGGAGGGCGCGAGTGAGGGAGATGGTGATTTGTGAGTCTCCCTCTCAAGCCGGTTTAGGCTATGATAGCGGGCCTGAATTGAGCAAAGACTCTACACAATTTCATTACAAACGGATCGGGGATGTATGACGGTAAAGTTCATCAAGTCGCTCTGCCCATGCCTGCTGGGTATCGTGCTGGGGTCGGCTCAGGCGCAGACGGTCAGCTTTACCGAGGCCTGGAGCCGGGTCATCCAGCAGGATGACGGCTTGGCGGCAGAGCAGGCCGGGGTGGAGCGGGCCCAGCAACTGCGGGAGGCGGCCAAGGCCATGTACCTGCCCAAGGTGGATGTGGGGGCAAGCTATACCCATCTCGATCAGCCGATGGAGCTGGACATGCTGGATCTCAACCCCATCGCCAATCATCCGGAATTCGGCAAGGTCCTGGGGCCCGTGATGCAGGCACTCAACCTCGGCCCGAGCGATTTTGTCACCCCCCTCACCAAGCAGAACGTGGTGACCAGTTCGGTCAAGATGCTATGGCCGCTCTTTACCGGCGGGCGCATCGATGCGGCCCAGGATATTCGTCAGGCCCAGGTGAGCGAGGCTGAGCAGTTGCTGGTGCTCAAACAGCAGTCCACCTTCGAGAGCCTCTCCCAGACCTACTTCGGGGTGGTGCTGGCGGCGCAGGTGGTGCAGACCAAGCAGGAGATCGAGCAGGGACTGGCACACCATCTGGATCATGCCAAGAAGCTCGAAGCCCAGGGGCAGATCGCCAAGGTGGAGCGCCTTTCGGCCCAGTCTGCCTATGACAGGGCACGTATCGATACCCAGAAGGCCAGGCGCAGCCTGGAGATCGCCCAGCTGGCGCTCGGCCACATGCTCAAGCTCAAGCAGGCTGAGCCCAATACCGCCCTCTTCATCAACGAAGGGATGCCAGCCTTGTCTCCCTTTGTGGAGGAGACCCTGTCGGTGCATCCCGGTCTCAAGCTGTTGACGGCCAAGAAGGAGCAGGCCCAGGGGATGATCAAGCTGGAGAAGGGCAAATACGCCCCCGAGCTCTTCCTGTTCGGCAACTACAACCTCTATGAAGATGATTCCATCGTCTCCAAGACCACACCGGACTGGCTGGTTGGTGTCGGGGTCAGCATGCCGCTGGTGAGTCGTGATGGCCGCTCCGAGACGGTCCAGGCAGCCAAGAGCGCCGAACTCCAGGTCAACCTGCTGCAAGCCAAGACCCGCCAGGATCTGGAGCTGCTGGTCGAGAAGACCTGGCGCGAGGCTGCCCAGGGACTGGAGGAGTATCACTCTCTCTCCTCGACCCAGGCGCTGGCCGAGGAGAACGTGCGGTTGCGTGACAAGGCATTCGGTCAGGGGCTCTCCACTTCCCTCGATGTGGTCGATGCCCAGACCCAGCTTGCCGGGGTCAAGACCCAGCGCGCCGCCGCCGCCTATCAATACGTGATCTCTCTGGCCCGCCTGTTGGCACTCTCCGGTCAGATGAACAGTTTCAACCAGTATCAGCATGGCCAGGCGATCGAGGTGAACTCATGATCGCGCGCTCTTCCACTCCGTTATTCATGTCCGTTTCGACCGTCAAGGGTCGCCCGTTTGCCGAGGTGAATTCATGAGTCATCCCCCCATCAAGAAGAAGATGAGCCAGGGCAAGCCCTGGCTGCTGCCACTGGCGCTGGTATTGCTTGTGCTCTGGCTGGGCTGGCGCTTCTGGCTGGCCTATCAGCCGGAGCCGGTGCGTCTGCAGGGGCAGATAGAGGCGCAGCAGTATTCGGTCTCTTCCAAGGTGGCGGGCCGCATCGACGAGGTGCTGGTGAAGAAGGGGGATCAACTGGCCAGGGGCCAACTGGCGTTCACTCTGGCGAGCCCGGAGATCGAGGCCAAGCTGAGTCAGGCCAAGGCCGGGCAGGCCGCGGCGGGTGCCATGGCCGAAGAGGCCGAGAAGGGGGCGCGAGTGCAGCAGATCGCGGCCGCCAAGGATCAGTGGCAACAGGCCAAGGCGGCTGCCCTGCTTCATGGTAAAACCTACGAGCGCATTGCCAGCCTGCATCGGGATGGCGTGATGTCGCTGCAAAAGCGTGACGAGGCCTGGACGGCCTGGCAGGCGGCGAAGTACAGCGAGGGCATGGCCTGGCAGCAATACCAGATGGCGCTGGAAGGGGCGCGGGAAGAGACCAAGATAGCGGCCCGCGAGCAGGCCAAGATGGCGGCTGGCGGCGTGGCAGAAGTGGAAGCCTATCTGGCCGATACCCGCATCGCCAGCCCACACGAGGGGGAAGTTGCCCAGGTGCTGTTGCGTAGCGGCGAGCTGGCTCCCCAGGGCTTCCCCGTGGTGACCTTGCTCGACATGAAGGATGCCTGGGCCCAGTTCCATGTCCGTGAGGACCTCTTGCCAAGGTTCCCGGTCGGTACCGAGTTTGATGCCCGTATTCCCGGCC
The DNA here is from genome assembly GCF_017939245.1 of Aeromonas sp. PrichA-15. Taxonomy (NCBI): domain Bacteria; kingdom Pseudomonadati; phylum Pseudomonadota; class Gammaproteobacteria; order Aeromonadales; family Aeromonadaceae; genus Aeromonas; species Aeromonas sp. PrichA-15. The sequence continues at coordinate 16,155 of NZ_JAGKRH010000007.1, forward strand.
TGGGGGATCAGCTGGTGCGCTTCAAGGTGACCCATGTGGCCGTAATGGGGGATTTCGCCACCTGGCGTGCCACCGACACCCGCCAGGGGTTTGACATGAAAAGCTTCCAGCTGGAAGCGCGCCCCTTGCAGCCGGTTGACGGGCTGCGGGTCGGCATGAGCGTGCTGGTCGAGCTCTGATGGGGCGCGAATGGCGGTTGCTCTGGCAAGACCCGTTCGGCCGGGCGCTGGCGAGCTGGGTCCCCTTGGTGCTAATAGGGATCCTGTGCTGGGTCTTTTCAGCCGGCCTGGCGCGGGATCTCAAGGTCGGTCTGGTGGATCTGGATCGCAGCACCCTCTCCCGACAACTGGCGTTCTCTCTCGATGGCTCCGCCGGGCTCAAGATAGCGCAGCAGTTTGACGCCATCGACGAGGGGGCCAGGGCACTGCGTGGGGGAGACATCTATGCCCTGGTGGTGATCCCCCATCACCTGGAGCGGGATGCCCGCGAGGGGACGCAACCCAGGGTGACCGTGTTCAACAATGGCCAGTTCATCCTGATTGCCAAGCTGGTCAACTCCGCACTGGCCCAGGTGGTGGGAACTCTCAATGGCCAGGTGGGCGTGCTCTCGGCCATGGCCGACGGCACGACGCTGCCCGGTGCCCTGGGACAATCCGTACCCATTGCGAGCCAGGTTACCGCGCTCTACAACATCAATTCCAGCTACGCCCAGTTTCTGCTGAGCGCCCTGCTGCCTGCGGTGTGGCAGATCCTGGTGGTGCTCTATGGCCTGAACGCCCTGGCCCGCACCGATCGCCTCGGGTTGGACTGGACCACCAGAGGGGTCTGGTTCGGCCTCTGGCGTACCCTGCTACCCCATGTGCTCATCGGCTGGGGGTGGGGTCTGGCGTGGAGTCTGCTGCTGTTCAAGGGGCTTGGGTACCCCATGCAAGGCAGTTGGCTGGTGCTGACGGCGGGGCTGGGACTGGCGTCGGCCGCTTGCGTCACCATGGGGGCTTTCTTCTACGCCATCATCCGGGATCCGGCGCGGGCGCTCTCTCTGGCCGGCGCCTACACGGCGCCGGGATTTGCCTTCATGGGGGTCACCTTTCCGGTCAGCGCCATGGGTGATGTGGCCCAGTTCTGGCGCAGCCTGCTGCCCATCTCCCACTATGTGGAGCTGCAGATCGGGCAAACCAACTACGGTCAACCGTTGACGGCGGCCCTGCCCCAGCTCGGGGCTCTGCTGCTGTTTCTGCTACCCCTGTTGCTGGTGGTACACCGCTACCGGACGCCGTCGGGCGCGGCCCTGCCCCATGAGGAGTCCAGGCCATGATGGGATTCTGGGATCTGGTGCGCCTTGAGCTGCGCACCCTCTTGGCGGATCGCGCCATCATGCTGACCCTGTTTGGCGGCGTCTTCTTCTACTCCTTCCTCTACCCCCAGCCCTACCTGCACCAATTGCCCAGGGAAGAGCCCGTGGTGGTGGTCAACGAGGATGGCAGCCAGCTTTCCCGCCAGCTGGAGTTTATGGCCGATGCCACGGCGCAGGTCAAACTGGTGGCCCGTGCCGGTTCGCTCGACGAGGCCCGCCAGATGATGCTGACCGGCAAGGCGAGCGGCATCTTGCACATTCCCCGCCACTTCTATCGGGATCTGATGCTGGGCAGGAGCGTGACCCTGGGTTATGCCGGAGATGCCTCCTACTTCCTGGTCTATGGCACCATTGCCGAAGGGCTGGCCCAGGCGGGGGGCACGCTCGCCGCCCAGGTGAAGGTGGCCAGGCTGCTGAGCCAGGGCGAGGCGCTGCCCCAGGCCGCCATGGGCTGGAACGCGGTGGCCCTCAATGTGCTGCCGGTATTCAACCCCACCATGGGCTATGTGAACTACGTGGTGCCTGCGGTATTCGTGCTGATCCTGCATCAGGTGTTGCTGATGGGGACCGGCATCCTGGGGGCGACCCAGAACCAGCGCAGCCGCCGTGGCGAGTCAGGCTACTGGCAACATGCCCCCGTGCCGGCCTTGTTGCTGGCACGCACCCTGGTGGTGGGGGTTCTTTTCGTCCTTCCGGTGACCTACTTCTTCGGCTTCTGCTTCGATCACTACGGTATTGCCCGCACCGCTGTACCCGGCGAACTCTGGCTCTTTACCCTGCCGTTCCTGCTGGCCACCACCTGGCTCGGGATCGTGCTCGGCGCCCTGTTCACCCGCCGTGATCTGCCGACCCAGGTAGTGCTTGTCTCCTCATTGCCGCTGGTCTTCCTGGCCGGCTTTATCTGGCCCCTTGAGCTCATCCCGGCCCCCCTCAACTGGCTGGCCCAGTGGGCACCGAGCACGCCGGCCATCGAGGGATTCCTGCGCCTCAATCAGATGGGGGCCGACTTTGCCCAGGTCTCCCGCTACTGGTGGCAGTTGTGGGGACTGGCGCTGCTGTATGGCGCTCTGGCGTGCTGGTTGCTCCGATGGCGTCAACCGTGCCCTGCAATGCGGCCGGATGATGGGGCGACAGCGTCTTCCACCGACTAGGCGCCTTGCAACAACACGGTCAGCCACTGGGCTGACCGTGTTGCCATTCACAGGGATCATGGCTGATTCAGACCCGGATCGCCGATGGCATAGATCTGGCCGCACGCCTCCTGGTCGGTGAGCAGTTGCAAACCCCGTATTGCCACATCCTGGCGCCTGACCAGGCCATGCCTCTCTTGCCCCTGGCTCAGGATGGCCTGACCCGTGGGCTCCCCATCCTGCAACCCTACGGGGCGTAAAATGGTCCACTCAAGGGTGCTGGTCTGCAGCCAGCTTTCCGCCAAGCTCTTGAGGCGTACCTCGTGTCCGAAGGCGGCGCGAGCCCGCTCGGGCAGGTATTGCCAGCTGTCGCCACAACCGAGGGAGGTGACCAGCAGCAGGCGGCTGAGCCCGGCGCACTCCATCTCGTCGATCACATGGCGGTTGCCCTGATAATCCACCGGTGCACTCTGGCGAAAGCTGCCGAGGGTGGAGACTACCCGGGCATCCCTGCCCGCCAAGCGGCAAGCCTGGGCCACGGCCAGGGGGTCCAGGGCATCCCCGATGACGACCTCGACTCCCAGGGTATGCAGCTCGCTGGCCATGTCGGCATGGCGCACCAGGGCAACAACCCTGTGGCCCAGTTGCAGTGCGTGGTCGGTGAAGGCGCGGCCCAGTCCGCGACTGGCACCGAAGATGAGTGTGGTTGGCATGACAGGCCCTCTCGAACAAAAGAGCAAGCCTAGAGCCTGGATGGCTCTCTGTAAATGAGAGTGGTTTTTATTTGTGAGGTGCAGGGGATATGAAGGGCCGGACATCAGGGACGCCGGCCCGACGGGATCAACCGTTGTAATGGCCGATGCTGGGACGGCGGCTGGGTCCGCTCAGGTGGATGTCCACCGGATTGAACGCCTTGATCGCCTCATAGCTGAAATCACCGATGGCCTGATGCAGGCTCTGGGGGCTGTGGTTGGTGATGATGATGACGCTTTTGGACAGGTTGCGACGACGGCGCAGCAGGTGGCCGAGGAAGCTGGACTGACTCTCGGCCATCTTGGCACGGTTGGCCGCCACCTCGTCGATGATCAGCAGGTCCACCTCTTCCAGGGCGCGGCGGTACTGGTTGCGCTCCTCCTGATCCTGGATGACGTTGAAGAAGAGCCTGTCCACGATGGAGGCCCACTGCTGGAAGATCACCGACTTCTGGTGGCGCGCGATCAACTCGTGGGCCACGGCGCCCGCCAGGGTGGATTTGCCGGTGCCGTAATCGCCGTAGATCAGCATGCAGCCCCCGCCGCTCTTCTCCCAGTGCTCGAAACCGCTGATGAAGTAGCGGGCTGTCTCGATGGGGTATTGCAGGGCCGGGTCACCGGAATCCATCTTGTCGAAGATCCAGTCCGGATTGAGGTCGGCCTGGGCGATCAGCTTCTGGATCCGCTCCTGGCGGGCGGCCTTCTGCAATTCGCGTACTTCGGCATTGGCCTTGGTGTCGTACTCCTTGCGCAGGGTCTCGTAGTCGTACTGGCTGCCGCCGGTTGCGGCCCGCAGTCGGAGAATACGTTCCTGCAGGCTGCTGACGTGACGCTTGAGCTCGGGATCATGAGCCCGTTGCTCCTGTCTGGCCTTGGCGATTTTCTGGCGTTTGGCCTCGATCTCTTCCAGTGCCTGTCGCATCGGGTCGTGCGGATCTGTCATGGAATTCTCCTTCTGCTAGGGCTGTGGCTGGATGGGCGTGCACTTCGTGGCCGCCTGGTATCAATCATTCTCCGGCTCCTGAGCTTGTGCCAGCCGTTTGGCCTCATCGATCATCTCTTGCGCCCGGCGGCTCGGGCCAGCCTCTACCGGGGCTGGCGCGACCTGCTGGTACCCGGTGACCACGGTCGCCGGACGGCGGGCGTAGCGCCGACTCTTGAGGGCCCGAATAAATTTCAACATCCACTGGTGCTGGGAGTCGAACACCTCGGGGCGGCCGAGCCAATAGGCGATGAACTCCCCGAGATCCTCTTCGCTGTAGCTGGCATCGATCACCCCGCACAGGCGTGCGAGAGCAGGCAGTTCTTCGTCCGGACGCCACTGCAGGTGCATCTGGAACGGGCGTGCCGGCAGAGGGCTGCGCACCCGCTGGCTCAGCAACGGCAACTGGAAAGGGCACTGGTGGTAGTGCTCACTGTCAGCCTGGGCCTCGACCTGAAGCAGTTCGGCCTCCATCAGCTCGTCGAGCAGTTCGGTCAGCTGGCGAGCGTTGACCTGATAGCTGAAACCACCGGGATTGCCCGGATCGACGACAGCCAGTGCCCGGCCAAGCTCGGGATAGTTGAGTCGGGCCAGCCGATTTTCCAGCACCAAGCGGCGCAGTTGCAGGGTATAGAGGCTGCGGGCCGGATGGGAGAGTCTGGGATGGGCGAGGGCGCTGTATTCGGCTGGCGTCATGGTCTGCTTCACGATCTGGAGTGGAGGGCATTATCCCTCATGGCGGTGCCTCATACAATTCATGGTGCCGACCTGCGAGAGAACGGCTGCCGGGCGACGGTTGTCAATCATCTCTGCGCAAGGGGGCGATCAAAATAGTCGGACCATTTCAAACGCTTGGCAGATACCAAGGCCAGCCCGGCTCGCTGCTCGACAATATTGTGTGGCGGTATCCAGCGCCCATGATCTAGTCTTAATGCTCAAATAACCATTTGACTAATAAGAGCTTTGTCAAGATGTCAAAAGCCGGACTACGGATCTTGGTGGTAGAAGACGAAGCGGTTTTTCGCCACTCACTGGTATCTTATCTCGAGCACGACGGGGCCTGCGTCTTTCAGGCAGAAGACGGGATTGAGGGGCTCTCTGCCGCAGCGCTCTATCACCCCGATGTGGTGTTGTGTGATCTGAACATGCCGAACATGGATGGCCATGAGGTGATTGCCTGCCTCACCGCCCGCTATCCACAGGTGCCCGTCATCGTCATCTCCGGTCAGGATCAGATGGCTGCGATCGAGCGTGCGCTGCGGGCGGGGGCCAGGGACTTCTTCATCAAACCGGTGAATGACTATGAGCAGATCCGCCGCAGCATCGAGCAATGCCTGACAAACCTCGGGCATCAGAGCCAGCAACTGGAGCTGATGGAACACATCGACTTCTTCCGTGGCCACGATCTGGCGAGCAGCCGGCTGCTCGCCTGGTTGGCCCCCCCTGGCATGCAGGAGTGGGGGCCCTGGCAGGTCACCTTTGCCGGCATGGGCAATCTCTTCATCCCGGATACCTTCAAACTGGACGACAAGCTGCTGGTACTGGTGATGGAATTGCCCATCCTCGGTGTGGATGCGGCTTTCTGTGGTGCCTTGGTGCGATCCCTGATGAACGGCCCCTATCGCCAATACCAGCAACAGGAGAGCCTGCTGCTGACCCAGCCACACCGATTGCTGGATTACCTCAATCTGCAACTGCTAGAGTCGGGCCTGCGTCACTCCTTTGCCATGGCGGCCCTGCTGTTCGATCAGGAGGATGGGCTGCTTTTTGCAAATGCCGGGCTCACCTCACCTCACTGGTTGATGCGTGCAGGGGGGTTGCCGCTCGGCTTGATGCGCAGCAGTCGCTACACGTTGCACAGGCGAAGTTGGCACGAGCCCTTTGATCTGCAGTTTCGCAGTGACAGCGGCAGCGCCCTGACGATGCAGGTTCGTCACCACTGACGCTGTGAAGTGAACACATGCAAACAGGGCGCCCATGGGCGCCCTGTTTGGTCTCTGCTGTCCTGACCGGTCAAACGGTCGCGGACTGCAGTTTCTGCTCTTGTTCTTCGGGCTCTTTGGCCGGGCCTTCGGCACCGTGCATCCAGTAGACCAGGCGGTTGGCCATGGTCAGCAGGATGAGGGCGCTGATCACGGCGGCCAGTGCGATGCCACCGAAGATGGCCATGGCACCGGACTCGCCGACGAAGGAGCCGATGAAGCCGGCGGCATAGTTGGCCAGGGCCACGAAACCGAACCAGGCACCCATCATCAGGGAGGCCAGGCGCAGCGGAGCCAGCTTGGTCACCATGGAGAGACCGATGGGAGAGAGGCAGAGCTCGCCCAGGGTATGGAACAGGTAGGCACCGACCAGCCAGAACATGGAGGTCTTGACAGCCTGATCACCACCTTGCTCCAGCACGGCACCGATCATGAACAGGAAGCCGACGGCCAGGAACAGCAGGCCCATGGCGAATTTCACCGGGGAGTTCGGCTCTTTCTTGCCGAGCTTGATCCAGATGGCGGCCACGACAGGGGCCAGGGTGATGATGAAGAAGGGGTTCAGGGACTGGAACCAGGCTGTCGGCACTTCGAAGCTGCCGATCATGCGGTCGGTATACTCCTGGGCATACAGGTTCATCAGACCACCGGCCTGCTCGAAGCCGGCCCAGAAGATGATGGTAAACAGGCCCAGTACCAGGATCACCTTGATGCGATCCACTTCCTGTTTGGTCAGGGGCGCTTTTTGCTCCTTGGAGCGTTGCAGGGCGGCACGCTGGGCGGCGGGCACACGGCCGATGTCGCCAAGGAAACGCTGGGCCATGGTGGCCTGCACAACCAGGGAGAGCAGCATGCCGATACCGGCGCTGACGAAGGCGGCTTGCCAGCCATAGGCGGTGGCGGCGGCGCCGCAGATCACGCCGGCCAGCAGGGAGCCCAGGTTGATGCCCATGTAGAAGATGGTGAAGGCGCCGTCACGACGGTGATCCCCTTCTTTATACAGGTCACCCACCATGGTGGAGATGTTCGGTTTGAACAGGCCGTTGCCCACGATCAGCAAGCCAAGGCCGGCATAGAAGACGGTGTTGACCATGTCAGGGTACATGGCGTGAGGCAGTGCCAGGGTAAACTGGCCGGCGGCCATCAGCACGGCACCGAACAGGATGGCACGGCGCTGGCCCAGGAAGGTATCGGCGAGCCAGCCGCCGATGACGGGGGTGATGTAGACCAGACCGGTATAGATGCCGTACAGCTTGAGGGCGTCGGCCTGGGTCCAGCCCATGCCACCGTTGGCGGTCAGGTCGGTCAGATAGAGGACGAGCACGGCACGCATGCCGTAATAGGAGAATCTCTCCCACAGTTCGGTACTAAAGAGCAAAAAAAGCCCTTTAGGGTGACCTAAAAAGGTCCCTTTGGACGGGTTATTCATTGGAACTTCCACCTGTGTCTTATATTTTTTTAGAAATTTTATGCAAGGGCTAGGAACAAGCCTTAATCCTTATAGAACAAGCGACTTTAAATTACAATATTATGATTTAGCGATATTTTATCTATCAATGGTTGAATATTTGTTTATAAAATGAAAAAGGGCATCGAATGATGCCCAGTTTTTTATTCTGCTTATCTTGTAAATATTCAGAGATTACAGCTCTTTGGCAAACTGCTTCAGCCAGCTGGTGAATTCTTTGCTGAGTTCCCGATGGCGCACGGCGTATTCCACATTGGCCTTCATATAACCGAGCTTGCTGCCGCAATCGTGGCTGCGTCCCTTCATGAAGTAGGCATTGACCTGCTCCTTTTCCATCAGCATGGCGATGGCATCGGTCAGCTGGATCTCGTCGCCGGCGCCGGCCGGGGTTTTTTCCAGCAAGGGCCAGATATTGGCCGAGAGCACATAGCGACCGACCACGGCCAGGTTGGACGGGGCTTCATCCCGGGGCGGCTTCTCGACGATGGCCTGCATCGGCAGGGACATGCCTTCGCTCAGGGCTTCCCCCTTGATGTCGGCGATGCCGTATTTGTCCACTTCGCTCTCGGGGACGGCTTCCACCATGATCTGGCTGATCTGCTCCTCTTCGAACAGATGCACCATCTCCGCCAGGTTGTCCTGCTTCAGATCGCTGGCCACCTCGTCGATGAGCACATCCGGCAGCAGAACGGCGAAGGGTTGATCCCCGATGAGGGGGCGGGCACACAGTACTGCATGGCCCAGGCCTTTTGCTTCCCCTTGACGCACGTGCATGATGGTGACGTCTTTGGGACAGATGTGCTGAACCTCTTCCAGCAGTTGGCGCTTGACCCGCTTCTCCAGGGTCGCCTCCAGCTCGAAGCTTTTGTCGAAGTGGTTCTCGATGGAGTTCTTGCTTGAATGGGTCACCAGGATGATCTCCTTGATGCCGGCGGCGATGGCTTCGCGCACCACATACTGGATCAGCGGCTTGTCGACCACGGGCAGCATCTCCTTGGGGATGGCCTTGGTGGCGGGCAGCATGCGGGTACCCAGACCGGCAACGGGGAGAACGGCCTTGCGAACAACGAGCGGTGTCTTTTTCATGGAGTGAGTCCGAAGATACAAAGTGGGCTCATGATACCCGAAGAAAAATAGGGCAGCCACAGGCTGCCCTCGGGATGATAGGGATTCAAACCGGTTACTTGACGATAATCATGTCCCGGTTTGCTTCCAGCGTGGCAGGTCCGATGCCACTGACGTCCGCCAGTTGATCGACGGAGGTGAACTTGCCCTGCTTCTCCCTGTGGTCGATGATGGCCTGTGCCTTCTTCTCGCCAATGCCTTTCAGGGCGGTGAGCTCGCTGGCACTGGCGGTATTGAGATTGATCTTGCCGCTTTCCTTGACTTGGGTGGTGGCCACAGGCTTGGTCGCCGCCTTGTCGGCGGCCAGCAGAGGTTGGCTCAACAGGGGGAGGCAGCCCAGCAGCAGTGCGGCGATCAGGGTCTTCTTGTTCATATCGTCATGTCCTTATGTGGCGTTAGTGCCACATTTATCATTAGCTGTGTTGCGCCACTTTTTGTCTGTCAGTTTTGACACTGTATAAGTCAGTGCAAACGGCTATAAGCCGAAGATACTCACTCGGTTACACTGACCAACCCTTTGAGCGAGAACTCTTTTCCATGTATCTACCCGCCATTTCCGAACTGGAGCCCATCGCCCGCGCCGCCGGTGAGGCCATCATGTCCATCTACAGCCAGCCCTTTGCGGTGGAGTACAAGCAGGACGAGAGCCCGCTGACGGCTGCGGACAAGGGGGCCCACGAGGTGATCGTTCAGGCGCTGGCGCGTCTCACTCCCGATATCCCGGTGTTGTCGGAAGAGTCCTCCCCCGAGGTGATGGCTGCGCGACTCGGCTGGTCCCGCTACTGGCTGGTGGATCCTTTGGATGGCACCAAGGAGTTTGTCTCCCGCAACGGCGAGTTCACGGTGAATATCGCCCTGATTGAACAGGGGACCCCGCGCTGGGGGCTGGTCTATGCCCCGGTACTGGACAAGCTCTGGTATGGGGGCAAGGGGATTGGCGCCTGGCGTGTGGCCGATGGCAGGCACGAGACCATCCAGACCCGTCCTCATGACGCAGGGCAAGTGTGGCGCGTGGTGGGCAGTCGCAATCACCTGTCGCAGGAAACCCTCGAGTATCTGGCCCGTTTTGGCGAACTGGAGCGGGGCGAGATCGAGTTGGTTTCCATGGGCAGCTCTCTCAAGTTTTGCATCATTGCCGAGGGGGAGGCCGAGCTTTACCCGCGGCTCGCGCCGACCTGCGAGTGGGATACGGGGGCTGCTCAGGCGGTACTGGAAGGGGCGGGGGGCAGCGTCACCCAGCTCGATGGTTCGCCGCTTTGCTACAACAAGCCCGATATCCTCAATCCCTGGTTTGTGGCCAGGGCATGAGTCACCATCGGATACGAAAAGGCCGGACAGTGTCCGGCCTTTTTCTTGTCAGCCTCGATGGGCTCAGAAGACTTTCTTGAACGGTTTGATGGTCACTCTGGCGTAGACCCCTGCCGCAACATAGGGGTCCGCATCGGCCCAGGCCTGGGCGTCGGCCTGACTGGCAAAGTCGGCGATGACGGTGCTGCCGGTGAAGCCCGCATCGGCCGGATCCTCGGCATCGATGGCCGGGTTGGGGCCGGCCGTCAGCAGGCGGCCCTCATCCTGCAAGGCTTGCAGGCGGGCCAGGTGGGCAGGGCGTGCCAGCTTGCGCTGGGGCAGGCTGCCCGCGACATCTTCGGAGTAGATCAGATACCACATGGAACAATCCCTTTCTGGTTGCGGTTATTTTTTCTGTTCTGCGTTCTGCTCGGCCGGCATGTGGCGATAGAGATAGACGCCGCTGAGCAGGGTGAAGACCAGGGTCATGCCCAGCAGGCCGAACACCTTGAAGTTGACCCACATCTCCTGGGAGAGGTTGAAGGCCACGTAGAGGTTGAGCAGACCGCACAGGGTGAAGAAGCCGACCCAGCCGAGATTGACGTTGTCCCAGACCCGGTCGGGGGCTTGGAGCTCCTTGCCCAGCATCTGCTTGATGAGGTTCTTGCCAAAGCCATAGCGGCCGATGAGCAGGGCGAGGGCAAAGAGCACATTGATGACGGTCACCTTCCACTTGATAAAGGCATCGTTGTGGAAGAAGACGGTGAGGCCGCCGAAGAAACCGACCAGCACGAAGGTGAACAACTGCATCTTCTCGACCCGGCGATAGCGAAGCCAGCTGTACAGGAGTTGCAGGCCGGTGACGACCACCAGGGCGCCAGTGGCGGTGTAGATGTCGTAAAACTTGTAGACCGCGAAGAAGACGATCAGGGGGATGAACTCGATAAACTGCTTCATGCTGGGCTCTAACCTCAAAATTTCACTCAGTGTACCTGCCCGTCAGACAACGGCAAATGAATAAGACCGTCCATTCTGCAGGCAGTTCCTTCCCGGGGCGGCGGGTTACTCGAACAGCTGGCTGGCAATCTGGTTGCCAAGGCGCACCTGATCGTCCAGCAATGCGTGTATGTCCGCTTCCTCGATGAGAGGGTTGAGTAGGACGGCGCGCAGCAGCGTGAGCGGTTGCTCGCCATAGCGGGAGACTGCGCGCTGGGTGCGTGAGACGAAGCTGTGCCCTTCGGCGCGCTGGGCTTTTTGCAGGGCGACGTTGAAGAGATTGATCTGTTCGTTGGCCGCCACATCGGGCACCTGACCTTGCAGGTGGGGCGGAATGCATCGGTAGGAGAGCAGGTTCATGACAGGTGCCGACATCAGCTCGAAGGCGGGCCTGGCGTCGATGAGCGCGGCCATTCGCCTCGCCCTGTCGTAGTTGGCGTCGATGAGTTGGGCATAACCCTGCTGTCCCAGCATCTGGAAGGCGGCATCCAGATAGAGCGCGTTGGCGGGACGGGTCCCCTCCAGAGTGAAGCGACCCTGATCGAAGGAGGTGGCGCGGATGGCGTAGGGAGCCTCGCGCTTCACCGTCATCATCAGGTCCGGTTGGCGGCAGAGCAGCATGCCGGTACCGAGCGGGACCAGCAACTGCTTGTGGCCGTCAAGGGTGACGGTATCGGCGTGCTCTATCCCCGTAAGCAATCCCTGATAGCGGGGCGAGAAGAGGGTCGGACCACCCCAGGCCGCGTCCACGTGGAAGTGGATTTGCTCGCGCCGGGCGATGGCGGCCAGTTCCGGCAGCGGGTCGACGGAGCCAAAATCCGTGCTGCCAGCCACGCCGACCAGCGCCAGCACCTTGAGCTTCTGCTTCCTGCATTGTTGAAGGGCCTGTTCCAGCGCCGCCAGACTGAGCCGATTGTGCTCGTCTGTGTCGAGACGCCAGACGCTGCGAGCCCCGAGTCCCAGCAGATCCATCCCCTTGTCGAAGGAGTAGTGCATCAGCCGCGAGCCCAGAATGACGGCGCCGCGATAGCCCTGCTCGGCGAGGGCGAACAGGTTGTCGCCACAGGCCCGGTTGCGGGCCAGCCAGAGGGCGGTGACGTTGGCGATGGTACCGCCACTGGTCATGACACCGAGGGCTGCATCCTTGGCATGCATCTGGGCTGCATAGAAGGCGTCGCCCTCGCGGTAGACCAGACGGTGCAGCTTGGCCAGCACTTCCCGTTCCAGAAAGCTCAGCAGACGGGAGGACTCCATCTTCATCGGGTTCTGGTTGAGCATCACCAAGAGCCGGGAGAGCTCGGCGGTGAAGGCCGGCAGCGGTGCCGTCATGTGTCCCATGTAGCGGGGAGAGGTGAGGTGCGATGCCCCGGGTACCAGGGTGGCGAGCCGTGCCAGATAGTCCCGGGGAGAGATGCCGATGGCGGGCATGCACGACTGATCGAGCTGGTGGGTGAAGCTGCCCCGCTGATAGGGGGCCTGACTGTCGTCGGAATGATGGAAATGCTCCAGCAGGGCCGTCATGGCCTTGCCGAAATCAGGATCCGGTTGTGTAAACAGTTCAGTGAGCTTCATCGGGTTCTCCAGACCAGATTGTCGGGCAGACGCGGCCATCCGCATGGGCGGCGTCGGCGGCAGAGCATACACCAAAGGGGCGGGGGGCACAGCCATCTCTGGCCCTCCCTCTCCTCGCCCCTTTATTTTCAGCTAACACTTGTAGCCTGAAACGTCGGCCGCTAGAGTGGGCCGGTAATGGGTTGGAGGTAATGATGGATGTGACGGGGTACTCCCCACGGGAAGAGTGGGCGAATCGCCTCAGCCATGGGCTGGGGCTGCTGCTGGGCGGACTGGGACTGGTCTTGCTGCTGCACAAGGGGTGGGATCAGGGGCCCAGGGTACTGCTGAGCTACGGCGTCTACGGTGCCAGCCTGGTATTGCTCTATCTCGCCTCGACGCTCTATCACAGCGTGAGCTCGGTGGCTGCCAGACGCTGGAGCAAGCTGTTCGATCACTGCGCCATCTATCTGCTGATCGCTGGCACTTATACCCCCTTCCTGCTGGTGGCGCTCGATACGCCGCTGGCGCAAGGACTGATGGTGGTGATCTGGGGGCTGGCCCTGGCGGGGGTCGTGTTCAAGCTGATCTTCATCAATCGCTTCAAGAAGGTGTCGCTATTTACCTATCTGATGCTGGGCTGGTTGTCGTTGGTGGTCATCTACCAGCTCTATCTGCATCTGGATGGTACCGGGCTCCTGCTGCTGGGGCTGGGTGGTCTCATCTACAGCCTGGGAGTGATCTTCTATGTGGCCAAGCGCATTCCCTACAACCACGCCATCTGGCACCTGTTTGTGCTGGGTGGCAGTCTGTGCCACTTCATGGCCATTTATGGCTATATCTGATGGCTAACCCTTAATTGGTGTTTTTTGTGCTCATGAAAGCCTGAATTCGTGCGGCACCCCACAGTTGCCCCCTTCGTTTGCTGACAAGCTAGTGCCAGTTCAGTTTGGAAAGGATGCAAACGATGAGTGAGATCGCGCTTTCCATCAGCATGCTGTCGCTGGTGGCAGTGCTGGGGCTCTGGCTGGGAAACTGGCGGGTCTATGGCGTGGGTTTGGGTATCGGCGGGGTGCTGTTCGGCGGCATCATAGTGGGCCACTTCGCCGGCTTGTCCGGCTTGAAGCTGGATGAGCAAACACTTCATTTTATTCAGGAATTCGGCCTGATCCTGTTCGTCTACACCATAGGCATCCAGGTCGGTCCCGGCTTTTTCTCCTCCTTGCGCAGTTCGGGCCTCAAGCTCAATGGCTTCGCGGCCCTGCTGGTTCTGCTCGGCTGCCTGGTGGCGGCAGCGTTGCACCAGCTGTTCGATGTACCGCTGCCGGTGATCCTCGGAGTCTTTTCCGGGGCCGTGACCAATACCCCGTCCCTGGGGGCTGGCCAGCAGATCCTGGCGGAGCTCGGGGCGGATCCTGGATCCACCGGCCTGATGGGGATGGGCTATGCGGTGGCCTACCCGTTCGGGATCTGCGGCATCCTGCTCACCATGTGGCTCATCAGGATGTTCTTCCACATCAAGATCGAGGAGGAAGCGGTCGCTTTCGAGCAGCAGGCTGGCAAGACCAAGGAGAGTCTGCAAACCATCAACATTGCCGTGCGCAATCCCAATATGCACGGCCTGATGCTCCGCGAGATCCCGAGTCTGGACGAGGCGGACGTCATCTGTTCCCGCCTCAAGCGTGGCGACGAGCTGATGGTGCCAAAGCCCGACTCGCGCATCGAACTTGGCGACCTGCTGCACCTGGTGGGGGAGCGCCATGCCCTGCACAAGGTGTTGCTGGTGCTTGGAGAGGAGGTAGACACCTCCCTCTCCACCCGCGGCACCGATCTGCGGGTTGAGCGGGTGGTGGTCACCAATGAGCAGGTGCTCGGCAAGCGGATCCGCGATCTCGACATCAAGCAGAAATACGATGTGGTCATCTCGCGCCTGAATCGGGCCGGCATCGAGCTGGTGCCGACCAGTCAGACCAGTCTGCAGTTCGGTGACATCCTGAACCTGGTGGGGCGGCTCGATGCCATCGAGGCGGTCACCAGCGTGGTGGGCAACGTGCAGCAGAAACTGCAACAGGTGCAGATGCTGCCCGTCTTCATCGGCATCGGGTTGGGGGTATTGCTCGGATCCATTCCCTTCTACCTGCCGGGATTCCCGGCGGCGCTCAAGCTGGGGCTGGCAGGGGGACCGCTGGTGGTGGCGCTCATCCTGTCTCGTATCGGCAGCATCGGCAAGCTCTACTGGTTCATGCCGCCGAGCGCCAACCTGGCGCTGCGGGAAATAGGCATAGTGCTCTTCCTGGCGGTGGTGGGGTTCAAGTCCGGGGCTGGCTTCATCGACACCCTGATCAACGGCGACGGTCCCGCATGGATGATGTACGGTGTGGCAATCACCCTCATCCCGCTGCTGCTGGTGGGTGTGCTGGCACGCCATTATGGCAAGCTCAACTACCTCACGCTGTGCGGTCTGCTGGCCGGCTCGATGACGGATCCTCCCGCTCTGGCATTTGCCAACGGCATGCACCCCACCAGTGGTGCCAGCGCACTCTCTTACGCGACCGTCTACCCCCTGGTGATGTTCCTGCGGATCATCTCGCCCCAGCTGCTGGCCATCCTGCTCTGGGCCGGTGTCTGACACCTCACGAGACGGGAGCCGATGAGGCTCCCGTCTTCGTTTTGTCACAATTGATGCTATTGATTTAATTAATTTTATTCATCTTCGGCGTCCCTTCGTTTTCACCCCGAAACCCGGCTTCATTTCGGTCTGTTCATTCGATTTTTCTCACTGGTTTATGGCCTGATAAACAGGCACATTGGAGGCTGGAGCAATATGCCCTTCGATATTTCAGGAGAAACCATGAGCAATCAGCGCATCGTATTGGATCAGGATGTCGTCGTTACCCACTTGCAAGGCAAAATGTATCTGGTCGCCGCCGACGGGAGCCAGAGACTCGTTGCAGAAGGCGATGTACTGCCCAAGGATGCGGTATTGCTTGCGCCCGAAGGGGCCAGCTTCCAGGGAGGAGAGACCACGTTCACCCTGGGTTCCGGCGAGCGCCCCGAACAGGGTGACGCCGTGCTGGCGAACGCGGGGACACCCGATGACATCGCCGCCTTGCAGCAAGCGATTCTGGACGGAACCGACCCCACCAAGGCATTCGAAGCGTCGGCGGCGGGTGGAGCCCCGGCCGCAGGCAATGCGGGGGGCGTGGCTGGTGCCAGCGGCAACGGCGGTTTCGTCACCATCGATCGTACCGGTGATTCAACCATCTCCAGCGCAGGCTTTGACAGCGCGAACCCGGCTGGCGCGGCGCCGCTGGTGGATGCGCAAAGCAGCGAAGATGAGCTGGTCGACCTCACCGCTCCCGTCATCACCGTCTCTGCCCCCGACAACACCAACGATCGGACGCCGACCCTGACCGGTACCACGGATGCCCCCGCTGGCAGCACGGTGACCCTGGTGGTGACCGATGCCAACGGCAATCAGCAGACCCTGACCGCGACGGTGCAACCGGATGGCAGCTTCAGCGTGGATGTCACCACACCGCTGGCCGAAGGGGGCTATCAGGTGACGGCTTCCGTGACCGATCCGGCCGGCAACACCGGCACCGCGACCGATGATGGCAGCGTGGACACTACGGCCCCGACCGTGACGGTGAATGCACCGGACAATACCAATGACAACACCCCGACCATCACGGGTACCACGGACGCCGTCCCCGGCAGCACGGTGACCCTGACGGTGACCGATGCCAACGGCAATCAGCAGACTCTGACCGCCACGGTACAACCGGATGGCAGTTACAGCGCGGATGTCGTGACACCGTTGCCGGATGGGGGCTATGACGTGACGGCCAGCGTGACTGATCCTGCTGGCAACAGAGGCACGTCGAGCGACGATGGTAGTGTGGACACCACGGCGAACATCACGGTGAGCCTGGATGACGTGAACGCGGCCAATGTGGCCAACACGCCCATCAGCGGCACCTCCGATGTTGGCCCGGGTCGTACCGTGACCCTGGTGGTCAGCGATGCCACCGGTAAGAGCGTGACAGTCACTGCCGTCACCGATGCCGATGGCAACTACCAGACCAACGCCGATCTGAGCGGGCTGGCTGATGGCAACCTGACCGTGGTGGCCAGCGTTACCGACGCGGCGGGCAACCCGGCCAGCGCCACCGACGACACTATCTTGCTCGACACCACGCCACCGGATGCCAGCATCACCCTGGATGGCAACATCACCCCTGACGACGTGATCAACGCGGCCGAGTCCAAGCAGGACATCGCCGTGACCGGTCGTGTGGGTGGCGACGTGAAAGAGGGCGACACCGTCACCCTGACCGTCAATGGCAAGGCCTTCACCGGTCTGGTCTTGGCCGACAAGACTTTCAGCATCAATGTGCCGGGTAGCGACCTGGTGGCCGATGGGGACAAGGTGATCGACGCCAAGGTCACCACCACCGACGCGGCGGGCAACAGCACCACCGTGACCGATACCGAGGGTTACAGCGTCGACACCCAGGGTCCGAGCGTGGTGGTCGACATCGCCGACGACCAGCTGACCGTGGGCGAAACCAGCGACGTCACCTTCACCTTCAGCGAGAAGGTGACCGGGTTCGAGCTGGATGATCTGACCGTGGTGGGCGGCACCGTGACCGGGCTGACCACCTCCGATGGCGGCAAGACCTGGACCGCGACCTTCACTCCGGATGCGAACTTCACTGGCACCGCCAGCGTGACCGTGAAGGAGAACAGCTACACCGACCTGGCGGGCAACAAGGGGACCGGCGGCAGCGACAGCGCCACCATGGGCGACACCACCGCGACCGGCGCGCCGACCGTGGTCATCACCGAAGACGTGAACAACGACGGCACCATCAGCAACACCGAGATCAGCGGCAAGGTGGACGTGGCAGTGAGCCTGCCGGGCGATGC
>NZ_JAGKRH010000068.1:0-17691 GCF_017939245.1 Aeromonas sp. PrichA-15
ATCGCAGCTTCAAGGATTACGACGACATCCTTGATGCCTGCACATCGGCCTGGAAGCACTTTATTGCCGATGTGGAGCGGGTGATGTCACTTTGTAGCCGAGATTGGATAAAACTGACCTAATGTTTAATCCGATTGGTATAACCACCACAGGACCCAGACCATGAAAAATCTGACCGAAGCCCAGCTGATGGGCTTTCGCGGCGCGATGGTGCCACCCACCCGCCGCAAGTACCACGTAGACGCCGCCCCGTCCGCCGAGCAAAAGCGGATGGCCAAGACCAAGGCCGCCACCCGCCGTGCCATCGAGGAGTATCACGAACGGCGCACCCTGCGACTGGAAATGGAGATGTAGCCATGACCAACGAAACCGCACTGCTCGCTCTGCTGGAGAGCCAGGAGGCCGAGGCCAACGCCAAGGCCGAGTGGATCGCCGAGTGGATCGCGGCCAACCGTCCCCTGCTACTGGCCGGGGAACTCGATACCGACCTGTCCACCCTGCTGGCCGAGGTGAACCACGACCAGGGCCTGCAGCTCAACCAGGCGATGTTCCTGCTGATGACCGAGGGCGATCCTGCCCCGCTGATGCAGCTCACCAGGCAGCTGATGGACGCCGTCCTGGCCGCCCTGGCCCAGGCCGCCTGGCGCAGTCACCTCGCCGCCCTGCACGACGCCATGAGCGAGGAGCAATGGGAGCAGTACCAACACAGGAGCGCAGCATGAACGCCATCGCCGATACCTCCGCCGCGCACCCGCTTGGCCGGGTGTTCGGCCTCTCCAACGAGGAGTACCACGCTGGCCCCGGGGTCAGCAAAAGCCAGCTCGACCAGATAGCCGAGAGTCCGGCCACCTATATCTGGGCCAAGAATGCCCCGGTAGATGAGGAGAAGCTCAAGGCCTTCGACATGGGCAGCGCCATCCACTGCCTGCTGCTGGAGCCCGACGAGTTCAAAGACCGCTTCATCATCGCCCCACCGTTCAACCGCCGCACCAACGCCGGCAAGGCAGAAGAGGCTGAGTTCCTAGCCAACTGCGCAGAGCTGGGCAAGACGGTGATGGATGCCGAGGAGGGACGCAAGCTCTACCTGATGCGCGACAGCGTGATGGCCCACCCGGACGCACGCTGGCTGCTGGAGCAGGAAGGGCACAGCGAGGCCTCCTTCTACTGGATTGACCCCCAGACCCAGGAGCTGTGCCGGATCCGTCCCGACCGCCACCTGAGCAATCACCCCATCATGATCGACGTGAAGTCGGTGGACGATATGGGGCGCTTCGAGCGCCATGTCGAGGACTTCCGCTACCACGTGCAGGATGCCATGTACTCCGAAGGCTTCCACCGGGTGATGGGCGAGGAGCCGGAATTCGTCTTTCTGGCGGTCAGCACCAGCGTGAACTGTGGCCGCTACCCAGTACGGGTGCGGCCCCTCCCCGACGACTGGAAGGATGCGGGCAAGGACCTGTTCCGCCGCGATCTCCAGCGCTTCCACGACTGCCGGGTCAACAACGACTGGCACGACTTCAAACCCCTCCAGCGCCCAGCCTGGGCGACAAGGAAAGCAGCATGAGCAACATCACCAGCCTCAAACAGCAGGCGGCCGATAACTTCGCCGCCCAGTTCCCCATTCTTGTCCAGCGAGGCATCGACGAGCCGACCTGGAACGCCCTGTGCAACACCATTTACCCGGGAGCCAACCCCGATTCGGTGGTCATGGCCATCGACTACTGTAAGGCGCGCGGCCTGGATATTCTGCTCAAGCCGGTCCACCTCGTCCCCATGCAGGTGACTGATGCCCGCTCCAAGGAGAAAGTCTGGCGGGATGTACCTATGCCCGGGATCGGCATGTACCGGATCCAGGCCGATCGCTCCGGCAACTACGCGGGGGCCGACGAACCCGTGTTCGGACCGGATGTGACCGAGGAGTTCCAAGACCCCTACAACCAAAGCGCCAAGATCAAGGTCACCTACCCGCAATGGTGCAAATACACCGTCTTCAAGATGGTCAATGGCCAGCGGGTTGCCTTCCACGCCCTGGAGCGCTGGAAGGAGAACTACGCAACCCAGAGCGGAAAGACCGAGTGCCCCAACGCCATGTGGCGTAAGCGTCCGTATGCCCAGCTGGCAAAATGTTTTGACTCGGAGACTGAGGTGCTTACTTCCGAGGGGTTCCAACGATTCGCCCAAGTTACAGGTCGTATTTTGCAGGTTACCGATGCCGGACTCGAATACACCGATGCTGTACCATTCGTTCAGAGTTATGACGGCCCCATGGTCGTTGCCGATGGCACTCGCCTAAATTTCTGCGTGACGCCAAATCACGACATGATCACGAATCAGGGCAGGGTCGAGGCGGGGTTGCTTTACGAGCAAGCCACCACGGATTCTGATAAATGGAGCATTCCTCGCACAGTTTTGGGAAACCGTGGAGACGCACCATTTTCAGATTCCCTGCTGGCTCTGGTTGGGTATTTGCTGGCGGATGGTTCACATACCGGCTATCACCAGTACCGCATCGCCGTATCGCGCCCATACAAGGTGCTCGCACTTGATTCACTCAAGTTGCACATGCGAAAGACAATAAAACGGGATGCAGGCCGGATCAGCGGTGGTGATCGTCCCATAACTACGACCAGTAACAAACAGTCATTCACATATGACGCAGCGCTGGTCAACGGCATCATGTGCCACGACAAATCTGTAAGCCCTGAGTGGGCGCTAAGTCTTTCGGTGCGCCAAGCGCGGATTGTCGTTGATGCCCTTTTGGAGTTCGACGGATCACATAATGGTTCGGTGCGGCGGTTACACCAGTCGAACGCCAATGTCATTAAAGCCTTCGAGGTGCTGGCCGTGCAAGCTGGCTACTCGATAAGCGTTGCTGCTGTTCAAAATAGCGACCTTGGCCAATGTAGCCGGTTCACACTCTCGGAAACCATCAGCTCTCCGGTGGTAAAGGGCGTTGAGAAGAACCGCGCCTCACTAACCATTCAACCAAACATAGGTGGCCAAGTATGGTGCGTCACTGTGCCATCCGGCGTCATCGTTGTTCGTCGCAAGGGGCTGTCTATGCTGTGTGGAAATTGCACAGAAGCGCAGGCGCTACGCAAGGCCTGGCCGGAGATCGGTAGCGAGCCCACCGCCGAGGAGATGGAGGGCAAGGAGATCATCATCAACGAGATCCCAGGTAGCCAACCGCAGCATGGCGCACCGGCAAAGAGCCGCACCCTGGATGCCATCCGCGGCCAGAGCACCGAATCGGTCACCCTGGAGCATGAGCAGATGGCCGAACCCGCCCAGGCGGACCACGCCAACGCCTACGCCGACCACTGCGCCGCCATCGAGGGGGCATGTGATACCACCGAATGGCAGCAGGCCTACACCACCGCTTGGACCTGGGCCAACGAAACCGGCGACCAGAACATCATCGCAGGTATCAAGCAGATCGCCGGCGAGCGCAAGAAGCAACTCAGTGCCGGGAACGGCGCCCAGCAATAACTCATCAGGCCCGCTCACTGCGGGCCTTTTCAATCCTAAGGACCCGTCATGACCGAACAAGCCAAGACCGACACCGCCCAGACCCATCTGGTTGTGATCGAACCCACTACCGCCGTCGCCCTGTTCACCGAGGGCCAGGGCGTGGCTGAACTGCTGGCCGACATCCGCCAGAAGGCAACCAGCCTGGTACCCGACATCACCACCCCCAAGGGGCGCAAGGAGATCGCCAGCGTCGCCCATGCCGTTGCCCGCACCAAGACCTACCTGGACGGGCTCGGCAAAGAGCTGACCGACCAGTACAAGGAGATCCCCAAGCGCATCGACGCCAACCGCAAAACCCTGCGCGACACCCTGGACACCTTGAAAGACGAGGTGCGCGCCCCGCTCACCCAGTACGAAGCGGCAGAGGAGGCCCGGGTGGCAGCACTGCAATCCCGACTGGCCCGCCTCAATGAACTGGGATCCTCTGCCAGCATCGAGATCGCCGCCGCCAACCTGCAGGCCATGCTGCAGGAGGCCGAGCAGAACCCCCTGGACGACACCTGGCAAGAGCTGCTGCCCCAGGCGACCGTAGCCAAGGAGCTCGCCGCCAAGCGCCTCGGCGAGGCCCTGGCAGCCCGCCAGAAGTACGAAGCCGAGCAGGCAGAGCTGGAGCAGCTGCGCCAGAAGCAGGCCGAACAGGATCGCATAGACCGCGAGCGCCTGATAGCCGAGCAGGCGGCGGAGCAAGCCCGCCTTCAGGAAGAGAATCGCCAGCGCTTGGAGCGTGAAGCCGCCCAGCACCGCGAGCAGGAGGCACAGCGCCAAGCCCAGGCCGCCCGTGAACGTGAAGAACAAGCCCGGCGCGATGCCGAAGCCGCCGAGCTGGCCCGCCAGCAGGCCGAAGCCAACGCCGCACACCAGGCGGAAGAGGCTGCCGCCCGCGCCGCAGAACAAGAGCGTCAGCGCATCGCCGACGAGCAGCGCCAGAAAGCCGCAGAGGATGCTGCGCGCGCCGCCGATATGGAGCACCGCCGCACCATCAACAACGCCATCCTGATGGACCTGATGGGCTTGGGGATCGATGAGGGGAAAGCCATCAACCTCATCAAGCACATCGCCAGCAACAAGATCGAGCACCTATCCATCAACTACTGATCACCCGCCCCGCTGCCAACGGGGCTTTTGCTCTCCCAGAGGACCAACCATGACCGAACAAACCACCGGCATCACAGCCGGAGAGGTGGCCAATGCCGCTGCCGCCGCCATTCTGGCCCAGATTGACCTGCTGGCCAGCACCACTAATGACACAACCCGAGCCGCTCTGCAGGGCCTGCGGGCTCTGGTAATCAGCAACTCCGAGGCCATAATCACGGCCTCCAACTGCATGATTGATAGCGAGAATGCACTCTATGATCGCCTTAGTGCTGCCAACCTCGAACTCGATGGCGAGCGCAATCAGCACAACGAACTCAAGATCCAGAGCTCCCGCCTGATTGCAGCCCGACGACAGGACGAGGACAAGGTACGCAAGATAGAAGTAGCAAGCGCCCAGGTGGCGACCCAGCGTGATGCCTATAAGCGCGATGCTGACGAGTGGCACCGCGCAAAGCCAGAGATGAAGAAGCTGCGCGAGCGCATCAAGCGCCTGGAAGACTCAGGCGCCAAGCGCGAAACAGAGCTCAACGAACTGAAAATGAAACTCCAGCGCACCGAAAGCCTGCTCATGCGTGCTACCAGGTCTGTGCTGCAAGCCAAGGATGCGATCACGAACACCCAGCACCGGATGATGCTGGAAGGGCTGCAAGTGGAAAAGATCATCGAGGCTGCTGGCATCCATTACTACCTATACCGGCGCCCGTGCGTGGTGGCTGAAACATTCAAGCCTACAGGTGACGAGCTGATAAGTCGTGATCACATGTATATCTACCGGGTTGAAACATCTGCTGGGTATCACTGGGATGCGGTGCCGCTGCAAAGCGGAGATGTAGGCCTGGTTAAGCAAAAGGCCATGCCGAAAGAGGTCAAGAAGTACCTGTTCGAGCAATACAAAGAAAGCTGCCTGTTTGACGTTGGTGGGGCGACGCTCAAAAACGCCGAGCTGACCAAGGACATGGACGCGCTGTCTGCTGCGCTGGCAGAACTGGACGCCATCGACCACAGTCTGACCCCGCTCAAGGTGAAAGACAGTCTCAAGCAGACACGAGCGCGTAAACTGGTGGGGCTCGCCGGGAGAAAAGCGGCATGAAAATCGACATCCACAGCACCAGCCGCAAGTACCGGGTGATCTACGCGGATCCGGCTTGGCAATTCAAATCGAAGAAGTCAGGCGGCTCAATGAAAAGCGGGGCTGCGCAGGTGTACAGCGTCACATCGATAGAGGACATGAAGGCGCTGCCAGTGGCGAGGCTGGCAGACGACAACTGCATGCTGGTCATGTGGTGGGTAGGCAGCATGCCACAAGAGGCCATCGACCTGTGCCAAGCCTGGGGATTCCGGATCATGACCATGACCGGCTTGGTGTGGGAGAAGCGCACCGTAAACGACAACCCCCACTTCGGTATGGGGTGGGCAACCCGGGCCGGTGCGGAGTGCGCCCTGATCGGCATCAAGGGCAAAGTCAGCAACCTGGTAGTAAACAAGGCGGTGCGCTCGGTCATTCGAGCCAAGGTGGGGCGCCACAGCGAAAAGCCGCACGAGTGCCGAGAGGCGATCGAGAAACTGTGCGGTGATGTCCCACGCATCGAGCTCTTTGCCCGCTCTGCAGCCCCAGGCTGGGATTGCTGGGGCAATGAATCCCCATCACTACCAGAGCAGTCCGCAGCCTGATACCCCCAACCCATCCAACGCTATCCCCACAGGAACGGTGGGTATGTCGAGGACCCCCATGAAAGCCACGGAAAACCCCTACTGCGGTGCAGTAGTCATCGGGTTGGGCGTCGTCATGCCCGATCCCAAGCAGCCCGGCAAGTTCATCCTGCCCGGCGGCATCACCTGCGACCGGCAAACTGCCGAGGCCGCAGCCAAGAAGATCCACGACCTGCAGGCCAAGAAAGCCCGCAACTAACCGACCAAAGGACCCAGACCATGTGGTTTAAAAACCTTCAAGTTTACCGCTTCACCCGCCCGTTCGAGTTGACCGACGAACAGCTGGAAAACCAACTGGAGGCGTGTGCCTTCACCCCCTGCGGCAGCCAGGATATTTCCCGCTTTGGCTGGACCCGCCCCTTCGGCAAGCTCGGCCACACCCTGATCCATGCCGCCAACGGCCAGATCCTGCTGTGCGCCCGCCGCGAGGACAAGATCCTGCCGACCGACGTCATCAAGGAACAACTGGCAGAGAAAGTCGGGGTAATCGAGTTCGAGCAGGGGCGCACCCTCAAGAAGAAAGAGAAGGAGGCTCTCAAGGAGGAGCTGCTTCACACCCTGCTGCCCCGGGCATTCAGCCGCACCAGCCAGACCTTAGCCTGGATCAACCCGGCAGACGGCCTGCTGATGGTCGATGCCTCCTCCGCCAAGAAGGCGGACGACGTGCTGGCCCTGCTGCGCAAGTCCATCGGCTCCCTGCCGGTGGTGCCGGTGGCGCTCAAGAACCCGCCCGAGATCACCATGACCGAGTGGCTGCAGGAGGGCAATCTGCCCGCCGCCTTCACGCTGGAGGATGAATCCGAGCTGCGCAGCGCCCAGCAGCATGGCGGCATCGCCCGCTTCAAACAGCAAGACCTGATGACCGACGAGGTAAAAAACCACCTCGCCAACGACAAGCTGGTCACCAAGTTGGCCCTGAACTGGGGTGAGCGCCTCAGCTTCGTGCTGGGTGATGACCTCTCCATCAAGCGCCTCAAGTTCAGCGAGGAGCTGCGCGAGCAGAACGACGACATCACCAGCGAGGATCCGGTTGCCCGCATGGACGCCGACTTTGCACTGGTGACCGGCGAGCTCTCCCAGTTCATCCCGGCCCTGTTTAATGCCCTGGGTGGTGAGGAGGCTCCGCTATGACCGACATCACCATTACCGACACCAAAGAGGTCTGGGTGGTTTACACCAACACCGACCTCGCCGAGGGGCGTGGGTATCAGTACCCGATCCACGTCTGCGGATCAGCAACCACCGCCGCACGCATGGCGACACGCAAGGGCGTCCAGGGGAGCGACGCCAACGTCAGCAAGGAGATCGCCGTGAAGGTGCGAGGCAGTTGGCTGGCGCCGGTGAGCATCATCGAGCCCAACGATGCAGATCGCCGCGCTGACGCGCTCAACGCCGAGCGCCTGCGGGTGATGGACAAGGCCCGGGCCGCCGGCCTGACGGACGACGAAATCAGAATGCTGGGGGATGTATGAGCGAACAACAACGCATAACAGAGCTACTGCGAGATCTACACGGATACATCGGCGCCTCGATACCGCAGACCATTTCCGAACACTACCGGGGTTGCGACCTGCTTGATCGTATCGATGCTGTGTTGGCGGGCAAGCTGCCAGACCATATTGCTGACGTCAGCAATATGGTCGCGCCGGAAGGCTGGCAGTTGGTGCCGGTGGAGGCGACCATGGCAATGATCAGTGCAGCAACAGCGGCGACTACCGGGTTTGGCACCCGCGCACAACGGGATGCCATGCTCGCAGCCGCACCAAAGCACCAAGGAGGTGAGCCGTGCGATTCCGCGAGCCTATCATTCAGCCCGGCCTGACCCGCACCGAAGCAGAAGAGACCCGCGCCAGATACCTCCGCATCAACCCCGGCGCCCGGGTCACCATCGACAGCCAACCCGATAACCCCCAGCTCAAGACCCTGATAGCCCACCTCCCAGTCCTGCCGTTCAGGCAAGTCATGGATCCCGGCTTTATCGGGTACCGGGGCTGGCGGGCATAACCATCTCTCTTGACGTCACCGCGCTGACTGGGCAATACTGGTCCCGCACTGGCAAAATCCAGTGCTGGGATTAGCCTCCCATCAGCAACAAAGCGCACAACACGCGCCCGCGTGTTTTTTTGTGTGCGGCCCAGTAGTACCTGTCAGTTATGGCGGGCTGGGTGGGAGCTCTTCGGAGCGCCGGTTTACTTTGTTGCCCGGTAAGGCTAATCCCGCTCAGTTCGCCACCAGAGTTAGCCTTTCCGGTGGCGTCTCCCAAATCTTTGGAGATCGCAACATGAACACCTCAATATCTATCAACGCCCCTATCAATGTCCCGTTTCGCGGTAACAACCTCTATCTGGTCGAGCACCAAGGCAATCCCTATGTCCCGATGAAGCCTGTGGTTGAAGGCATGGGGCTGGATTGGAAAACGCAGCACCGAAAAATGACCGCCAAGTTCAATAGCTGCATGGTCGAAATGACCACGCAGCTCCCCGGCGATACCCAAAATCGTGCAGTAACCTGCCTCCCACTCCGTAAGCTTCCAGCGTGGCTCTACTCTGTTCAGCCTGGCAAGGTCTCACCCGAGATCCGCGAGAAGGTGGTGGCCTATCAGGAAGAGTGTGACGAGGTGCTGTGGCAATACTGGACCAAAGGGAAAGTAGATCGTCAGTCGGTAGCTGAAGAACAACACAAGCTGCCTTCGACCTACATCGAGGCGCTGGAGAACTTGATTGCCAGCGAAAAAGAGAAAGAGCAGATCCAACTCCAGCGCGATGAAGCGATCCGCACCAAGGCTTGCATCTCCAGCAGTCGAGAGGCATCTGTAATGGCCAAGCTGGGCCACACCAAGCGGGAGGTTGAGGCGCTCAAAGAGCAGTTGGGGGTTGGCGCCAAGCACAAGAGCGTCAAGGGCGCAGGGCTGGAGCAGTTCTATATCGATGAGAGTGGCAACCGCCGCCAGACAGCCAACCGGCTCAAGAAGATTGCGCTGGAGATGGGATTGGCTGGCGACATCATCGACATTGAAGACCCCAACTACGGTACGGTGAAAGCCTACCCCGTCAGCGTGATCGAGCGCTTCAAGCTGGAGGTGGCTGCATGAACACCGAGCGGATCAAGGATGCCATCAAAGCACTAGGCGACTACCTCGAAACAGTTGACCTCTCTCCCATCGAGAGACACACCATTGAGAGCCAGTTGCTTACCCTCAGAGATCTTGCCGCAGCCGCATAGCCGCGCAGCAAACCCTGATAGCTAAACCCCAGCCGTCTTGCTGGGGTTTTTGTTGGCACCACGATCCGCTACGGAATTAGCGGCCCTTCCTTCAACTCAATCGGCGCCCCATCCTCTGGGACAGGAGGGCCACGCCATGCAGCAACTTCAACTGACCATCGACCAGGACAGCCAGCTTCTCAACGAGCTGGTCAGCGCCGTGCGCTCCCCCACCCTTTCCCGATCGGCCAAGCTCGCCGAGATCGGCCGCATCCTGGCGCACTTCGACCTGCCCATCGAAGCGCCCCGGGTTGCCGGCCAGCTCTGGAGCGCCACCGAGCTGGGCAAGGAGCTGGGGGTCAGCGCCCAGGCCATTGGCCGGCTGGCCAACCAGCACCAACTCAAACGCCCGGCGTTCGGGGAGTACCGCCTTGACCAGGCGGTCAGCAGCAGGAAGCAGGTGGAATGCTTCCTCTACAACCGAGCAGGCCGGGATGAAATCACCAGACTGACGAGGACCAACAACCATGGGAACAGCAGCAGACCCGGCGCAAAGCCACATTCAGGGCCAGCTCATCATAATGAGAATGCCTGACGCCATCCCGCTCAGCACCTACCTGAGCACCATCGAGCTCACCGACCGGGACACCATCAACAAGCGGATCCAGCGCGGGATATGGCAGTTGGGGGTTCACATCGTCAACGTGGACGGGGTAAAGGAGCGTTGGGTCAACATCGCGGAGGTAACCAAGTGGGCAATGAAAAACAGCTCCCACGCGGCGTAACGGTCCGCGGGGAGACGATCAACATCACCTTCACGTTCAAGGGGGTTCGCTGTCGTGAGCCCCTGTCCAACTTGCCGAACACCACCGCCAACGTGCGCTACGCCTCCCGCCTGCTCGGGGAGATCCAGGGCAAGATAGAGCGGGGTCAATTCGCCTACGCCGACTACTTCCCGAAATCCAAGAAGCTGCGGATGTTCGGCGGCGCCTCGATCGCCGCCAAGGTGGCCGACTACCTGGACGAGTACCTGCAGCGTTGTGAGCTCCGGGGGCTGAGCCCATCCACGATGGTTGGGTACCGCAAATGCCACAAGGCGCTGGCCGATCTGCACGGGATCACCGTCTCGGAGCTGACCCCCGCCCAGGTGAAAAACTGGCTGATCAGGGGAGGCACTACCGCGAAGACGGCCCGCAACCGGCTGTCGTTCCTGCGCAGCGCCATCGACGAGGCTGTCACGGATGGTTTGCTGGCATCAAACCCTGTTTCTCTGGTGACCGTTTCCCGGTATTTGGACGGGAGTTCAGTTCCCGAACAGGGAGCCAAGGACGTTGACCCCTTCACCCCGGAGGAAGTGTCCGCCATCCTCTCGACAGCCCACGGCATCAATGAGCAGTGGGCCAACCTGTTCGCCTTCGCGTTCGCAACCGGGATGCGGCCGTCCGAGCTGTGCGCCCTTCGCTGGGAGGCCATCGACTGGATCGGTAACACCGTGCAGGTATCTCGCGCCAAAGTGGTCGGAGTCATCAAGACCACCAAGACCCGGGCCGGAACTCGCACCATCGAACTGACCGGCGAGGCGCTGGCGGCGCTGACCAGCCAGAAGCGCTTCACCTTCATGCGGGGGGAGTATGTCTTTGACGACCCCAAGCTCAACCAGCCCTGGGCCGGGGCCGACGCCATCAGGAAGAAAGCCTGGCTCTACACCCTCAAGCGGTCAGGCGTTCGCTACCGCCACCTCTACCAAACCCGCCACACCTTCGCCACCGCCAACATCAGCCGCGGCTGCAACCTGTTTTGGCTCTCCACCCAGATGGGACACAAGGGGCCAGAGATGCTGTTTCGGCACTACGGATCCTACCTTGCCGAGTACGACGGCCAGACAGCAAAAGCGCCAATCCTGATCCAAAATCCAACCGGAAAATAAAAAAGTCTTATAGTTCAATTGGTAAAGCTGCACAGTCCGGGGGTTCAAATCCCCCCAGCTCCACCAAATACCGGTCCAACAGTGACCAACGAAGTCCAAGAAACCCGCATAGCATAAGGCTTTGCGGGTTTTTTGTTGTCTTATGCTGTCCAATGGGGTGCGTTGCCATCCAGCCCTTTTAGGCATATCGTTAGGCATATCGTTTTGTATGCCTTCCGGAGCGTATGCCTATGCCTCGTATCACCCGTCCCTTATCCCCAACCGAGATCAAAGCAGCCAAGCCCAAAGAGAAGGAATACACCCTCTGCGACGGGGCTGGTCTGGAGCTCGTCATCAAGCCCAATGGCTCCAAGTTGTGGCGCCTGCGTTACTACCGCCCCCTAACTAAACAGAGAAACATGATCAGCTTTGGCTCCTGGCCGGAGATGTCGTTGGCTGAAGCGAGAGAGAAACGCTTCGAAGCCAAAACGTTGCTGCAACAAAACATCGATCCCCAACACCATCGTGATGAGCAGGCATCCGCTGCGTTATCACAGAGCGAGCACACCTTTGAAGCCGTCGCCAAGCGCTGGTTTGATGTTAAGCGCCCTTCCGTCACCCCGGCATATGCCGAGGATCTCTGGCGTTCTCTCGAAATGTACCTGTTCCCCGAGATAGGCACAGTGCCCGTTATGGAAATAAAGGCACAGCGAGCCATCAAGATCATCGAGCCCATCGCTGCTGCTGGAAAACTCGAAACCGTGCGTCGCCTCACGCAACGGGTGAACGAGATCATGACCTTTGCTGTTAACTCTGGTCTGATCGACGCCAACCCTTGCTCGGGGATCAGCAAGGTGTTTCAGCGGCCAGCCAAACAGCACATGCCCAGCATTAACCCCAACCAGTTACCAGAACTGATGAACAGGCTATCGAAGGCCAGCATCAATTTGCAGACCCGCTGCCTCATCGAATGGAGCCTGCATACCTTGGCTCGCCCCAGCGAGGCGGCCGGAGCAAGGTGGGCAGAGATCGATATGGAAAAGAAACTCTGGCGGATCCCACCAGAGAGAATGAAGAAGCGCAGAGGTCATGACGTGCCCTTGACGCCGCAGACACTTGCCTACCTGGACCTCATGCGACCGATCAGCGGCCATCGTGAATTTATCTTCCCTGGTATCCGTAATCCTAAAACGCACACCAACGAGCAAACAGCCAATGCGGCCTTGAAAAGAATGGGATATGAAGGGACCTTGGTCGCTCACGGCCTGCGAGCCTTGGGCAGCACCACCCTGAACGAGAGAGGATTTGATCGAGACGTTATAGAAGCTGCCTTGGCGCACTCTGACAAAGATGAAGTCCGTAGCGCATACAACCGCACGGATTATCTGGAACGTCGCCGAGAAATGATGGTCTGGTGGTCAGAATATATCGATGCAGCATCCAGAGTCGGTTCAGCACTGACGTGGTTGCCATCGTCAAATGTCAGCTGAGCTAAGTTTCAATAACTCAACAACGCAATAGAAAAAGGACTGGTTAGCCAGTCCTTTTGACATCAAATCAGGAATTCTTCCAACTGCCTGCCTTGCTCCAGCATGGCGGCCAACGCTTTAGGAGTGCGTCCCTGGCCGGTCCAGGTGCGCTCTTCACCATTTGCCATATAACGATACTTCGGCGGACGCGGAGCACGTTTCGTGCCATCACGTTGAGCTTTCCCGGCTGGAACGCCCTGTACGAGCTCAGTAGGGTCAATGCCAGCATCAGCCAGCATTGCTTGGAATTCGGCCAGCTTGGCCAAACGCTCGGCATCGGCTGCGCGGGTCTTTTCTATCTCAGCAACCCGCTCGTTATAAATCGAGGAGAACTTCTCATTCGCTTCTTGCAACTGTTCAAAGGAGAGCTCACGCAATGCAGCCCGCAAGCTACGAATATTCAGCAACACTTTCAGAAATTCAGTCATGATTAAGATCTCTCAATAAGGGGCACACCGTCAGCCACATGGATAGCTACTGACTCTGGTGATATAGGTCTTTCAATCTGGATCGTTCTGGTGACTGGTCTGAATAGTGAACAGCACGATTCAGGTAGTAATAACAGTGTTGAATTTTACGCTATTACACCTCATCGATGCAAATGCCATTAATTATCGTTTTAGCATTCTGTCGTCATCAGTGTCCATTTGAATTTGTTGTATTTATACGCAACACATAAAAACGAGGGGATTGGTCCCCTCGCTGTGCTTAACAGACTAGTCATCTCCGTAAATGCTACTAGAACGTTCATACAGAAGCAGCTGTTGTTTATACTACCCAAGTTTCCGGCTTCGCTTAGACGAGCTTACAGGGCATCTGGTGAACGCTAACAGCTCTTCAGGATTAATACGCTCTAAAGCGAGCAATTCTTTAATGTCAGCGATCACCTGCTGCCGCTCATGTGCTCTTACCCTCGCAGCCTCCTCTTCCTCAATGCGCTCCAGCGCTATCGCCTCGATTTCAGCATTCAGTGCTAACAAATCCTCCGATGACAATCCCTTTAATGCCGACCGTAACGATCGGGTATCTGTAAACACACTTGATGCAAGCTTCATTTGCCACCCTAATAAATCAATGCTCAGCTCGGGTCAGTTGGCTGGTACCGAAGTTTCGATAACCATCGCCGCCGCTCTTCGTATTCTTTTTACTCAGGTACGCCATACGAAATAGAAATGCGTTGAAGTTATCATCTCTATCTCGGACTGACTTGCGATCAAACCGGTACTGCGGATTATCAGGAAAATTCACTAACGTCGCGTTATCAGGATAAGGGAGGCTCAGAGCGCTGCACCACGCCTTCTGGATCCTGGTTCCCATGTTGTTAGCGTCATAGTCCCGATAGTCTCCCAAGAAGGCATAGACGTCTTTGTTAAAGAGCAGCATCAGGTGGTAATGGGGAGATGCTGAGGAGTCCTGCTCCCGACACCAGATAAAGGCCGGTAGAGATGGAGTACCACGTCGCTTCTGACGATAATGGTCCGCACGTAGCTGGCTTTTCAGGGACTCCATAAAGCGAGTAATCACTGATGGGTCAGAACGCTGTAAACAGGTTAGCGTATCAGCATCATCATCCGGTGACTCAACAGCGAAGCGCAGATCTATCCGCAGAGCATAAACGCGAGGACACCTGGCAAGGGTATCGGAAACAACATCTAGGCTACGCCTCAAATAGGTGTAATTCATGGGGCCGTAGCAGTCTTCACATTGGCTAATAAACTGCTTCATCTTGAATACCGAACGTTGTAAGTGGTTCAACATAGCTATCTCTTTATTAATTTAATTAACACTCACCTTCCTAGCGATAGGCTATAGAAGGTGAGTGAGTGTAGATGTCCCTACCCTGTATTAATGAATGCAGAGTTATGGTGCTATCGCACGATATCTATTAATGGCTTGTTTTTATTACGCAAATACATTTAACGTAACAGGTTATAATGTGGTGTGTGAGACACCATTAGTAGCGCATACGTCTCCTATAGTGTTGCATGCTTAGAGGCATGCGTATATAAGCGTAGCCATCACGTTATACTTGGTGCTAGGTAGCACAGTGTATCGGGTGGTGAGTTAATAATGAGTGATAATATTAGTATATAATACATATACCAACCAATGATGTATTTTTACACACCCGCACAAATCAAAATAGATATATGTATCATTGAATGTAAGCATCAATATGTTTAAATAATGTATGATATTGTGGCAAAGACATGCTTAAAACAACTCTTAAGTTAATTAATCTAATCGATAAATATTCACATTTCGATACTGGACCATAGAGCAGACGATACTGTTAATAAGATCCTAGGATATCTATAACTGGCACACTTAATTTTCTTATTGATGCGATGCGTGAGTCATACCTTCCAAAATATTCAGAAAGCTTATTAATATGAGTGCCATCCGGAGTGTTCAATGTCGATCGGCGAGCATAACGTGGATATTTCCTCCAAGATAAACAAATATATATAGACTGTTTCTTCTTGTAGCAAATCACATCCCCTCTAGCAATAAGAACTTCAAGCGCGTCCTCCAACTTATCCAAATTACGTACACAGTGGGGGCCACTTCGTCTGATCTCACTTTTTAAAATCAATGTTCCCTTCCAATTTTGAATTATCCATTCCAACAATTTATTAACATGAGTCATGTCCAGATACTCTCTAGCCTCAGGAGCCCTAAAAATTATCATTGCCTGATGCAAGTATATTTCAGCCAACTGTATTGCAGTTTTCATAGTGTCATAATCAACAAGCACACTACTATAGTCGTCATGTTCAAAGACATGAAGTACGGCTGCAATTCTAGAGGCTTGCTCCATGAACTTTGAACCAAAATCTCTATAGTGCTCTAGATATTCACCATCCCTTTGTTCATATTCAATGTCATTGAATTTATCAAGCCATAACTTCTTAGCCCTATCTGTCAATGCTAGGCAATGCCTAGGCTTACCTTGCAATCTATTTTCTATTCCTTCTTTTAGCAGAGTATCAACCCTTGAACTAAATCGCCCTAATTTAGCATCATCTTCTAATAATGGGTTGTCATCTCTATCTTCTCGGCGATAACCAATTTCTGATTCAGGCTCGCATAGTAGAATTCGAGCATCTAATCCTGAACTTCTCATCGCATCACCGTTTTTGACCCTGAATGCTTTGTATATATCAGGCTGGATTTGCATGCTTAAGGTCAAACGTGCACCTTCGATATGAACTTCAGTAGCGTTGGCTCTGTCTACCCGTATAGTTTGACCTGACCATAATGAGTTGAATAATGCATTATCTTTCATCAAATCACTCGAAAGCAGCGTTCCGGCTTCATCGGACACTAGTGCTAATGACGTATTTTTACCTGCTAAAATTGACTTCAGTTTTGCGACTGTTACATCTTCAGCTAAAATTCTACTAGCTATTGGTGAAGTAGGTTTACTCAAATTGTGAGTACGCCATGCCTCTATCAGGGTGGGCTGATCCTCACCCTGTTTACACATTTCATCTAATTCCTTCTTTAGCACTTTTTGCTTCATACACCACAATTCAAGATCCACCTCATACCTCTGCTGTGCATGCTCTGCCTGCTCACTCAGCCATTTCTCAAATTCACGGACTGGTTTCATCAGTATTCTATCGACCGAACTTTTTCGCTCACCGGAACCCGCTAGAATGAGAGTGTAAAGTGATGTCGGTATTTTCATCCCGCTTTTGGGGCTAATGTCTACCAGCTGCTGTGATGCGATTCCGATAACAGACAGCATCTGAGTCAAGATCATAAATTTCGGAGCCTTTGTTCTATAGGCTACGACATCCAGTGGATCCCAAAGGGACTGGTCTAGCCTCTCGATGACATCTTCAATTGCTCTGTACTGATTCATAGCTAACCTCCATCTATTGACTGTTTTTTGACCTAGTTTTAATCCATTGGTGGATCTCACTCTGACGCCAGCCTATGGCTGATACCCCAAGCTTAACCGCCCTCGGAAAGCTGGGGTCATGCCGAGGAGACTTGGCATTGAGCTTGTCGTAAATGCTTGATCTCGATAGGCTAATCATCTCCTTGAGCTCACGCATTCTAATGAAGCGATCTATTGTCTCTGACATTACGTGATGTCCTTCTAGCGCCTGATTGAATGAGCTCGCATTATGGCTAGCCTATCGGGTAACGTCAGGGGGGCAAACTACGGCTACAAAAGGTAAATCATGAAAAAACATCGTTTCGCAGCACTTATCTACTCTGTAGAAAAAACTCTTGGACTCAGAAGCAAGGCCCGCCCAACCGAGGAAGCCAACAAAGCTAGCTTTGATTCGCATCGTAAAGAATTACAAACAAAAACAAACCCAAATGACCCCACTAGAAGACTAGAGAAGATATTCAAGCTGCTGCATATTGGTTGCGATTTGCCACCCAAAATGGATGTAAATCATTTCGATATAATAGAAAGCGTGTACTACGCTCTTGCTAGACAGCCTAATGTTCTTGATGTCCTCTACGAGGACCCCATCCAAAACTATATTGGCAACGCATTAATTCCTTTAATTTGCGTCGACATTTTTATTTTTAAAAGTTATTCAAATGAAAGTAAGTATTCACCGGAACAGTATTGACACAGGAAAAATGAGACGATCGTCTCTTGATCCCACTTTCCTGCTTGCTTGATCCTGCTCCTTAGATACGCTCCCCCCATGAGCAAAAACACCATGCATTCCGCGGGAATGCCCACCA
>NZ_JAGKRH010000391.1:0-415 GCF_017939245.1 Aeromonas sp. PrichA-15
GGTATAACCTGGCCAGAAGGAGGCAATATCAATATGATGCACGGCGACAGCAGGGTGATGGTGGTGGTGTGTTTGGAGACAGCCAGTTTACCAGCACCCTGTCTGTCAACTTCCACTTCCCCAAGATCCCGCGAAGAACCGAATTTGTAGGCTTTCAGAATTTGCATTTAGCGCTCAGTGTGCAGCATTATTGCCATATCTATTAATGCCCGATTGAGTGACAGAATGCAATTCACTAAAATTAATAAATCACGCCATGCGGCCTACGTTTTGCACGTACATTTGGTGTTTATCACCAAGTATCGAAAGCCGATATTGGGGGATCTGCATCACGCTTCCTTCGGTCAGTGTGCGGCAGAGGTTTGCAGAGATTTTGGTGCGGAACTGAAAGAGTGTGACGGAGAGGCTGATCATG